>NZ_JBYNDP010000085.1:0-17223 GCF_059783535.1 Tateyamaria sp.
AAGCAGCCCGTGCCATAGGTCGATTTCAGCATGCCTGGCTCGAAACAAGCCTGCCCAATGGTCGCCGCTTGCTGGTCGCCCGCCACACCATAAATTGGCGTCTCGCCACCCAGCAAATCCGTCACGCCAAAGTCAGATGCGCAATCGCGGACCTCGGGCAGCATCTCCATCGGAATGTCGAGCATGGCGCACATCTCGGGGCTCCAGGCGCCCTTGTGGATGTCGTAAAGCATCGTGCGTGCGGCATTGGTCGCATCGGTGACATGGGCCGTGCGGCCTGTCATGTGCCAAATCAGGAAGCTGTCGACCGTGCCGAACAGCAGCTTGCCCGCCCTGGCCCGATGCCGTGATCCTTCATGCTGATCAAGGATCCATTTCACCTTGGTGGCCGAGAAATAGGGATCAAGAAGCAGGCCCGTGATCGCCGTCACCTGATCGCCATGCCCGTCTGCCCGCAATCCTTCGCACATCTGTGCCGTGCGGCGGTCCTGCCAGACGATGGCGTTGTGCAACGGCTCACCTGTTTCCGCGTCCCAGATCACGGTTGTCTCGCGCTGGTTGGTGATGCCGATCGCGGCAATGTCCCCTGCCCCAAGACCCGCCTTATCCATGGCCGCCTTGCAGGTCGATTGCACAGTGGCCCACAGATCGGCGGGTTCGTGTTCCACCCACCCACTGTTCGGGAAATGCTGCGTGAATTCCTCCTGCGCCGAGGCGACAGGCTGCATGGTCCCGTCAAACACAATCGCACGCGAGGACGTCGTGCCCTGATCAATGGCAAGAATATGGGTCATGCAGCGTTTTCCTTCATCCAGTCGTCCACGGCGGTGCGCTCTTCCGCACTCAGGCGCAAACCAAGTTTGGTCCGCCGCCACAATGCGTCATCGCCCGCCACCGCGTATTCGCGGGTCATCATCCATTTGAGTTCGGCGCCGGTCAACGTGGCACCGAAAGCAGGCCCAAGTTCTTCCGCTGATTTGGCATTGCCCAGCACGTTCCACGCTTCGGTGCCGTATGCCCGGATCAGGCGCCCGGCCCATTTCTGGTCGAGGAACGGGTAGTCGGCCATCAGCTTCGATGTCAGCGACCCCACCTCGGCCACCTTGAAATCCCCGCCCGGCAAAGCCACACCAGCGGTCCATGCCTCGCCAAATTCCATCTTGGCCAGCGCCTTCTCTGCCAGCTTCCGATAGGTTGTGATCTTGCCGCCAAAGACGCTCAGCACGGGAGGGCCGTTGTCATCCAGCGCCAGCACATAATCCCGCGTCGCCGCCGTGGCCGAAGATGCGCCATCGTCATAGAGAGGCCGCACACCGGAATAGGTCCAGACCACATCTTCGGGCGTCACTGGCTTTTCGAAATACTCGGTGGCGAAAGCGCACAGGTAGTCACGTTCTTCATCGGTGATCGCGGGCTTTGTATCCGCATCCGTATGTTCGGCATCGGTGGTGCCAATCAGGGTAAAATCCTGCTCATAGGGAATGGCAAAAATGATCCGGCCATCGGTGCCCTGAAAGAAATACGCCTTGTCGTGATCATAGAGCCGTTTGGTCACGATGTGCGAACCGCGCACCAGCCGGATGTTGTGCTGCGAGTTTTGCCGCATCACACCGGTCAGAATGTCCGCGACCCAAGGGCCACCCGCGTTGACCAGGGCCTTGGCGCGATAGGTGCCCTTCTCGGTCTCGATCCGCCACGTATCGCCGTCCCGCGTGGCCTGTTTGACCGCGCAGCGGGTCAGTATCGTGGCACCCCGCGCTTCGGCATCGCGGGCGTTCAGCATGACCAGCCGTGAATCCTCGACCCAGCAGTCACTATATTCATAGGCCATCTTGAACCGTGACTTCAGGCCCTTGCCCTCGGGCGCAGTGGTCAGGTCCAGCGTTTTGGTGCCCGGCAGGATTTCCCGACCGCCCAGATTGTCATAGAGAAACAGGCCCAAACGGACGAGCCACGCAGGCCGCCGCCCCTTCTCGATCCAGGGCATGGTCATACGCAGCAAACGCGAGGTCGGCGTGTCGCTGTCGAACCGCATGTCGGGGGCGTAGGGCAGGACAAAACGCATGGGCCAGCTGATATGCGGCATCGCCTTCAGCAGCACCTCGCGCTCTTTCAAGGCTGACTTCACCAGCCCGAACTCGAAGAACTCGAGATAGCGCAGACCACCATGAAACAGCTTTGTCGACGCGCTCGACGTCGCACCCCCCAGATCGCCAGCCTCGGCCAAGGCAACACTCAGGCCACGGCCCGACGCGTCGCGGGCAATCCCGGCGCCATTGATGCCGCCACCAATCACAAACAGATCATAGATTTTGTCGTCCGACACGCCCGCGTCCTCCGGATGGGTACGGAGTCCTCTTAAAACCATAGTAGGCAGTGATCAATCGTTAGCGTTAACGTTGCGGCGTGATGTCCTTGAGGCCGAGCAGAACAGCCGCCCCGATCATAAGGCCACCGCACACCCGGTTGATGGCCGTCATGGATCGCTGTGCAAAACGGGCGGCCACCCGGTCCCCGGCCCAGCCCCACAACAACAGGGTCGCCCCGTCCACGACCAGATAGGTGGCACCAAGAATGACGAGCTGCGGCAGGATCGGTGCGTCAACGGTAATGAACTGCGGGAACAGGGCGGCAAAGAAAACAACGGCGAAGGGGTTGGTCATTGAGGTTATTAACCCAAGACGAAAAAGTCGCACAGGATGGGCAGCGCCATCCGCACGCCCCCGCGCACCTCCGCCACGGGACATCATCATACGCAGCCCGATCCAGACCAGATATGCCACCCCCAACCACTTGATGACGGTGAAGGCCGCGGCTGACGTGGCGATGACAGCGGCAAGACCAAAAGCGGCAGCTGTCATCTGGATCACATTGGCGCTCAGATCACCGGTAATCACCCAGATAGATCGGCGCAGCCCGTGCTTCATCGCATTTGCAATGATCAGAAGCTGGCTCGTGTCAGGCGGCGTGGCAAAGAACACGGCAACAGCCGCGAGGTACAAAAGATAAATCTCGGTACTCACACGCGCGCGGCCTGCGCCAGATCAGCGCCAAAGATCGTGTCGGCGTGGTCAGCCAGATAGATGCGCAGCCATGGGGTGAAGCGATCCGGGTGACGGGCCACCATGGCCATCAGGTCGTGATAGTCGACCCATTTATATGCCATGACCTCATCCGGGTTCGGCGCAACACGTAGATCGCCCCGGGCGTGGCCCAGATAGACCTCGACCACCTCATGCTCAATCAACCCATCGCCCACATCGGCGCGGTACTCCAGATGGTGGCGATGCTCGAGCGGCACGCCAGTCACGCCCAACTCTTCATTTAGGCGGCGTGCTGCGCATACCGAAGGCGCTTCGTCCCATTCCGGATGCGTGCAACAGGTGTTCGCCCACAGGCCCGGCGTGTGATACTTGCCAATCGCGCGTTGCTGCAACAACACCTCGGTGCCCCGCACAACGAAGACCGACACGGCCTTGTGCTTCAACCCGCGTTGATGTGCCTCCAGTTTTTCCACCGGGGTCAACGCGCCGTCGACCCAGGCAGGGATCATGATCGTCATACGTGGTTCGCCTTCACCAGACCGGTCAAATGAGCAAGGTTTTTGACCCCAATCTTCAGGTGCGCCATCGGGCGTGCCTTGACCAGCTTCTTGTTCATATACGCTTCGAACGTCAGACGCTGCACATCTATGTCGTGACAAAGTGACACAAAGCGTTCGCGCCGGTCGTCACTGCGGTAATACGCATTCTGCATCGACGCCAGAACCCGGAACACGGTTTTGTGCTCGCGCATGAACAGCTTGCGCGCCAGTTTCAGGTCCTTGGCCCGGCCCGACGCAAGCGTCGCCGCACAAGCCGTCGCAGCAACCCGGCCCCCGACCATCGCATAATAGATGCCCTCACCCGAGGATGGGGCCACGACACCAGCCGCGTCTCCGGCCAGAACAACATCCTTGCCATTGTCCCACCGGTCCATCGGCTTCAGGGGGATTGGCGCACCTTCCTTGCGCAATGTCTCGCACCCATCCAGACCGGATGCCACGCGCAGTGCCGCAGTCGCTTCCTTGAGGTTCACGGACGACTGTTCCGACCCCATTCCGACGCTTGTTGTACCGCCATGTGGAAACACCCAGCCATAGAAATCGGGCGATATGGACCCATCATAGATCACGTCACAGCGCATCGGATCATAGGTATCCGTCGCCTCCGGGGCCTTGATGATTTCGTGATAGGCAAAAACAAGCGGCACCTTGTCCGCACCCTCGACCTCGGCTTGCCCCACGCGGGACTTGGCCCCATCTGCCCCGATCACCAGCTTGCAGGGCAGTTCGCGATGCTCCTGCGTTTCCTTGTCGCGGTAGACCACCACCGGGCTTCCATCGGGTCGGTCGATACGGACGAATGTACCAGTGAAATACGCGGCTCCCGCATCAACGGCGCGCTGTCGCAGAAATGGATCAAAATCCTTGCGATCCACCATACCGACAAAGCCGTTCTCGATCGGAATATCGACGCGGCGACCCGTCGGGGAAATCATGCGGGCTGTCGTGACCTTGGTCAGCAACTGCTCTTCCCCGATATGAAAGTCCTGCATCAGCCGTGGGGGTATGGCCCCGCCACAGGGTTTGATCCGCCCCTCGCGGTCCAGCAGGGCAACGGAATGGCCCGACCGCACCAGATCCTCAGCTGCGGTGGCGCCGGACGGTCCCCCGCCCACAACAACGACGTCATACATTGAATTACTCCCCCGGAACCAAGGTTGCGTCAGTGGTCTCTGTCGCCCGCATCACGCGGGACGCGACCAAGGCGGCGCACAGGAACAGGGCCGCCTCGAATGTGAAAACCGTGCCGTAGGCGGCGGCATCGGGCAGGATCAAACGGGTCAGGTCCAGCATGCCCGTTGCCACCAAGCCTGCCAATCCAGCAGCGATGGCCTGCGCTGCCCCGAAGACCCCCATGCGGGTGCCAGTGTTGCGCGCATGCGCTGCGGCCAGCTGCATCATCGACCCAACCGCACCAACGACAAACAGCCCATTGCCCAAACCCAGCACAACCGTTGACGGGACCAGCGGCAGACCGGCGCCCAAACCCAGCAGACCAAATGCCGACAGCACACAGCCGGTCACCGCCCAGAACCGCAAACTGCCAATCCGCAGATGCGACAGGACACCCGCCGCGATCATCCCCAACAGGGCGGCCCCATCCTTGCCCCCCGACAATTTGGTGCTGTCCTCGGGGCTCAGCCCATGGACATGTCCGGCAAAGGGCTCAAAAATCAGTTCGGACAGATAGAACGCCAGTATTGATAGGAACACGAACCCCGTGAAACGGCGCGCCACCGGATCGGCCCAGGTGCGTTTCAACGCCGCAACAAGGGGCGTGTCATCCGCGACATGCTCAAAGGATGCGTGGCTTTCCACGCCGACCGTAGCAATGACGCAAAGCAAAAACGCAATGCAGCACACCGCCGCCACGACCCAAACCAACCGATCCGGGCTGTAAGGCTCCAACGCAATGCCGGTCCCGACAGAGGCAAAGATGGCGCCCGCGATCAGCAAGAGCCACGCCAGCGTCGCCCCTGCCCCTTTGCGCGGCCCGGTTACGCATGCCAGCAAAGCAAGGAAGGATGTACCCGCCGCTCCGATCCCGAGGCCAATGGCGGCATAGGACAAAAGCCAAACGGCCAGCGCCAAGGGCACCGAGGTCTCGGCAAGCAATATGCCCCACGCCGCACCGGTCACGCCCAAGGCGACAACTGCAATTCCGCCAAGGATGAAGGGAGTCCGACCGCCTTTCACATCTGACCGATGACCCCAGACAGGTCGGGTCAATTGCACACCGTAATGCAGGGCAACCAGTAGACCGGGCAGCAGTGCGGGCAACGCCAGCTCCACCGTCATCAACCGGTTGAACAGGTTCACGGGCAGCGCGGCAAGGCCGCCGATGGCCGCATTGACCAAGCACAGCCGCACCAGCATGCCCCAACCGGCAATCATGCCAGCCCCCGCAACGCAAAAGCGGCCACCATCATGCCGGACACATACAGCAGCACACCCGTGCCGTTGTACCAGGGCGCTTTCGCCTTGGGGTCGCGGAACATGATGCGCATGGCCCAGAACTGCAGCACCAGCACCAATGCAACCCCCGCCGCGTGGGCGGGTCGATCCCAAAGAGCCAGCAGTGCAATCACAACCGCCTGGGGTGCGGCCATCACGGCACAGGCCACCTGTGCCGCGCGCCGCGGACCCACGGTGACAGGCAGGGAATTGACCCCCATCTGCCGGTCGCCTTCCAATGCCTTGAAATCATTCAGGGTCATAATGCCATGCGCGCCCACCCCGTAGAGGAGCGCCACCAGCAACACCTCGCCGCGCGGTGCACCCGCACTCAGCACGGCAGCACCTGTGATCCACGGCAACGTCTCATAGCTCAGGCCAACAAGGCCCGGACCCCACCAGCCAGACCGCTTCAGGCGGACGGGTTCAGCCGAATAGGCCCACGCAGCCACCACGCCCGCGATGGTCGCGGCAAAGCCCCACGGTCCCAACTGCCAGCCGACAAACAAGGACAGCGCCGACATTGCCAAGGCGATCCAAAGCCCCCACCGGCCCGGGATACGGCCCGACGGGATCGGGCGACCAGGTTCGTTAATGGCGTCCACGTGACGGTCGCACCAGTCATTCGCGGCTTGGCTCATCCCACATACGATTGGGCCCGCCAGAAGCACGCCCAGCAAAACCAGATACCACTGCCCCACCGGCGATGCGCCGGACGAGATAACCCCACACAGATAGGCCCACATCGGCGGAAACCACGTGATCGGTTTGATCAGACGCAGGGCCGCCGCAGGCTCGGGAAATCGGCGCGCAGGTAAAGAGTGGCTGACATCCATGTGTCAACTATGGCTGACACTTTGAGTCGGTGCAAGGGTTGCAGCAGGCTAGCCGTTCTTGCTCAGCAGCCCATATTTGCGCAGCTTGACATAGAGCGACTGCCGAGACAGTCCCAACATCTCGGCCGCGGCAACACGGTTGTTACGGGTCAGGTTGACGGCCGTTTCAATGCACATCTTCTCGACCACATCGGTCGTCTCAGCCACGATCTCTTTCAGCGACGCGGAGCCGATCAGGTCCATCACGTTGCGCCCAGGCTCCGGCATGCTCGGCCCGCCGCTGCTTTCGACCTTGCGCACACCTTCCAGACGGCTGACATCACGCATGATCAGCGCCACGGCGGGGTTCTCGGCATCCTCAAGCGCGGTGGCGGACACTTCGACAGGGACGCGCGCGCCCAGATCATTCACAAGGCGGGTGGCGTAGACACGCATCTGCCCGGTGCGGGCCGCATTCTCCAGCAGAACACCCAGATCAATCTGGCCGCGGGCCAGATACTCGGCCAGTGACTGCCCCACAACATCCGACAGATGGGTCGCGCCAACCAGATCCAAAAAGGCATCGTTGACCGATAATGTTGTGCCGCGCGGATCCATAAAGACGATGGCGTCGGTTGTGCCCCGGAACAGCGAAACCGCATGATTGGAGGCCGAATCCGTGTTTGACGCAACCGCCTCGGCTCCGGCAAGCCGACACATCAGAACGCGCTGCCCGGCGGCGCGGAACAGGGTCGGATACAAATCAATGGTTTGATGTGTCCGCGACGTACGCACCGAAACTGGGGCGCCATCGTCGGTCAGGGTGGCATTCATCAGGCTTTCGGTCAGTTCTACTCCGGACCGGTCCTTGAACATGCTGGCAAGGGCAGCCCCCACAAGCGTATCCGGCTTCAGACCCAATAGCGCAGCAGCGCGGGCATTTGCATCCTCGATCCGCCCGGTCTGCACCGACACGAAGACAACGGCATCATCCACATTCGACATGACCACGCGATAGCGTGCATCAAACTCGCGGCTGGCCTCGTATCCCTGCTCAAGCGCAATCTGGGCCTGCACCAACTGCTGCTGTGTCTCGGCAATGGGGCGCAGGTCACGACCCAACAGCAAGACCGCATTCTCTTGTCCAAAGCGGTGGAATGTGTAGCGCACAGGATATTGCCACACGGCATTGTCGCTGTGGTTCAACTCAAGCGGCTTTTTTGGCGGCTGCCCCGACATATACGCGTCATGCGCATGCTGGAACTTTTCAATGCTCTCTTCGGTCAGAAACTCGACAACAGGCCGACCTTCCCAATGGTTCAGGTTGCCAAAGCTGTCATCCAGGTCGTTCAACAGCACTGACAGGATCGTGCCTTCAGCAGACACAACCAGGGCAATGTCAGAAGCGGCTGCAATAATGCTGCTCAGAAACTCAGGCTCAATGAGCGGGACAGCGCCGCTTGTCCAAAAACTGCTTCCGTCAGTTGTCATCTACGGGCCAATGCCTTCTTGCGCTTCGTCGTGAAGCCAACAACATCTTTTGCCGTATTCGTCACAAGATCGACGCCTGTTTGCTCTACTATTTGCTCGTTGATCCCGGAATACGCGCCACCTATGGCCAACACGGGACTCATATCACTTGCTTCTCTTATCTTTTTAACCGTTCCCCATGCGGTTTCAAGGCCCGCCGCCCGCGCACAGGAGAACAGAATCATGTCGGGCCGATCATATTCAACTCTGGCAAGAATCTGGTCGGTTGCTTCGTTGATCGACAAACTGACATCACAGCCCAACCGGCGCAGCTGCGCGGCCACGACACTGGCTCCCAGGAAATGCTGCTCGCGCTCAGGAACGATCACCAATGCATGCAGAACGTTGTTATGATCAACCGGCTCGCGCGTCAGCCCATGCGCCGCAACACCCAGCAGCGCTTGCAAACGCAACGACCCCACCGTGACCGTGGCGAAGTCCAGGTCTGATGTCATCCATTGCGCACCCAGATATTCTGCGGCCTTGGGAATATACAGATCAATCAGCGCATCATGGGTCAGGCGATAGGTGCTCAACTCCTCCAGCACCAGCGTTGCATCGAAATGGCCATCAGACAGAACGGAGCGCACCAGGTAGTCGACGGCAATCTGCCGTGCCCCCGAGGGCCCAACGACTTGACGATCTTTGAGGATAGAGATGACCTCACTGGCCAACGACTCGTGGTCGTAGTTGCGCCCGTACGTGAGACGGGGTGTGCCAAATGGGTCGTCATGCGTCATGGATTACCTCGATCCGTGTGAACGCAATGAACGGTTCTGGCGCGTCAGAGCCGTGAAAACAAGAAAAGTGTCTGCCTGAACACACATAATGTCAACTCAATTTGACATCAAAACCACGTCAGAGCCATGCCTACACCGCGGAGCAACGGTGCTTATGCCGGAAAAACGGGGCTTTTTCACACCCATACGGATTAATGCGATCAACAGCAGCGCGCGAAGATGACAGGCAGAGTGTAAGTTATAATTGACACTTTTCACTCCCAACAGATACGCTGATCCCGTGACGCAAAGGGAGAGGCGCTACACAATGTCCACCCGGACACCCCCAAATGCAGCACCGATCGGGCTCTATACGGCCGAGGAACGCGCGCGCCGGGATGCCACCATCTGGACCCCGGTTCAGGGCATCCTCGCACCGCTGCAATTCGTGGTGTTTCTGGTCTCTCTGGCGCTGGTCCTTCGCTACCTGTCCACCGGCGAAGGATACGCCGCCGCCACATGGTCCATCGTCATCAAAACGGGCGTGCTCTACCTGATCATGATCACAGGAGCGATTTGGGAAAAAGTCGTTTTCGGCCAATATCTTCTGGCGCCTGCCTTTTTTTGGGAAGACGTGTTTTCCTTCCTGGTGATCGCACTGCACACGGCCTATCTCTGGGCGCTGTTCTCCGGCGCTCTGGACCCGGTGCCGCTCATGTGGCTGGCCCTCGCCGCCTACGGCGCCTACGTCATCAACGCAGCCCAATTCGTGCTCAAGTTGCGCGCGGCCCGATTGCAGGCCTCCGCACCGCAAGAGGCACCGGCATGACCGAGCTTCCGCGCCTCCCAACGGCAGGTGGCTGCCGCGAGACACCGATTCTCAAACAGCGCGGCCAACGCGAGGTGTTTTGTGGCCTCACCGGCATCATCTGGCTGCACCGCAAGATGCAGGACGCGTTCTTTCTGGTGATCGGCAGCCGCACCTGCGCCCATCTGCTGCAATCGGCGGCCGGCGTCATGATCTTCGCCGAACCGCGCTTCGGCACCGCGATCCTCGAAGAGACCGACCTCGCCGGTCTTGCCAACGCGCAGGACGAACTGGACAAGGTGGTGGACGAACTGCTGGCTCGGCGCCCCGACATCCGACAGCTCTTCCTTGTCGGCTCCTGCCCGTCCGAAGTGATCAAGCTGGATCTCGCCAAAGCGGCAGAGCGCATGACACAGCGCCATGCCCCTTCGGTCCGGGTGCTGAACTTCTCCGGTTCCGGTATCGAAACGACGTTCACGCAGGGCGAAGACGCCTGCCTCGCCTCCATGGTCCCCGTGCTGCCCAAAACGGACGATCGGCAACTCCTGCTGGTCGGCGCTCTGCCCGACGTGGTCGAAGAACAAGCCATCGGCTTGTTGGAAGCGATGGGCATCGGTCCAATCAAGGTCCTGCCAGCGCCGCGTGCCGACGGCGATCTCGCCGTCGGACCCAACACGGTCTATGCCCTCACCCAACCGTTCCTAGGCGACACGCACGATGCGCTCACCCGTCGCGGCGCACGGCACATCCCAGCCCCCTTCCCTTTCGGTGAAGAAGGGACAACACAGTGGCTCGCCGCCATCGCGGCAGAGTTTGGTGTCTCCCCGACCCTTTTCGAAAAGGTCACAGCCGCCCCCCGCGCCCGCGCCCGCAAGGCGATCGCCCAGGCGGCAGAGACGCTGAACGGCAAATCCATTTTCTTCTTCCCCGACAGCCAGCTCGAAATCCCACTGGCCCGCTTCCTCACCCGCGAATGCGGGATGGACGCCATCGAAGTCGGCGCACCTTTCATCCATAAAGGCATCGTTGGGCCAGACCTTGACCTGCTGGCCGAAGGGCCAACACTCTCCGAAGGCCAGGACGTCGACCTGCAACTTGACCGCGCCAAGGCGGCCAAACCAGACCTCACGGTGTGCGGCCTCGGCCTCGCCAACCCACTGGAGGCCGAAGGGCTCGCCACCAAATGGGCCATCGAACTCGTCTTTACACCTGTCCACTTCTACGAACAGGCCGGTGACCTCGCGGGCCTCTTCTCCCGTCCCATCCGCCGCGCCGATCTCCTGAAACTGGAAAACGATCCCTCTTCATTTCGCCAGGAAAACCGCGGGGGTGTGGGGGCTGGCCCCCACGCACAACCGCAATGAAGCTCACCGTCTGGACATATGAGGGCCCGCCCCATGTCGGCGCCATGCGCGTAGCCACTGGTATGAAAGGCCTGCACTACGTGCTACACGCGCCGCAAGGCGACACCTATGCCGACCTGCTGTTTACGATGATCGAGCGGCGCGACCACCGCCCACCGGTCACCTACACCACCTTCCAGGCCCGCGATCTTGGCGCGGACACCGCCAACCTGTTCAAACAGGCAGCACAAGACGCCTATGACCGCTTCCAGCCGCAAGCGATCATCGTCGGCGCCTCCTGCACCGCCGAACTGATCCAGGACGACCCCGGCGGCATGGCTGAAACCATGGGCCTGCCCGTCCCCACAATCCCGCTAGAGCTGCCAAGCTACCAACGCAAGGAAAATTTTGGCGCGGACGAGACCTTCTTCCAGATCGTCAAAACACTGGCCCGTCCAATGGAACGGACCAAGCAGATCACCGCCAACCTGATCGGTCCCACCGCCCTTGGATTTCGTCATCGCGACGACATCCAGGAAGTGACAACGCTGCTGTCCGACATGGGCATCAGCGTCAATGTCGTGGCCCCCATGACTTCGTCTCCCCAAGACATCACCCAAATGGGGGCCGCGCATTTTAACGTCCTGATGTATCCCGAAACCGCAGAAAGTGCCGCGCGCTGGATGGAGCGGGACCTTGGACAACCCTATACAAAGACAGTACCCATCGGCGTCGGTGCCACGCGCGACTTTATCGACGAAGTCGCCAAGATCACCGGCAAGGACGCCTATCTCGACACCTCCCGCCTGCGCCTGCCCTGGTACTCCAAGTCGGTCGACAGCACCTACCTGACCGGCAAGCGCGTTTTCCTCTTTGGCGACGGCACCCACGTGCTGGCCGCCGCCCGCATCACCCAGGATGAAATGGGCTTCGAAGTGGTGGGCATGGGCTGCTACAACCGCGAAATGGCCCGCCCTGTCCGCGCAAAGGCGCGCGAAATAGGCATCGAAGCCACGATCACCGACGACTACCTGGAAGTCGAGCGCGTGATCGAAGCGCTCCAGCCGGAAATGATCCTCGGCACGCAGATGGAAAGGCATATCGGCAAACGGCTCGGGATTCCATGCGCCGTCATTTCCGCGCCTGTGCACGTGCAGGATTTCCCCGCCCGCTACTCGCCCCAGATGGGGATCGAAGGCGCCAATGTGATCTTCGACACATGGGTGCATCCGCTGGTCATGGGTCTCGAAGAGCACCTCTTGCACATGTTCCGCGAGGATTTCGAATTCCACGATGCCGCCGGTCCTTCGCATCACGGCGGTCATGCGCCCAAACCCGAGGACGGAGGGGGGCCAGCCCCCCAGCCTGCGGCTTCCCCCCGCGGTTTATCTGGCGAAATGAAGGATGGATCAGTCATCTGGTTGGCCGACGCCGAGAAAGAACTGAAGAAGATTCCCTTCTTTGTTCGGGGCAAGGCACGCCGCAACACCGAAGTCTTTGCCACCGAACGTGGGGTGGCCGAGATTTCTGTCGATACGCTCTACGAGGCCAAGGCCCATTATGCGCGATGACACGCACATAAACGGGCGCATGCCCGGATATCGCGTGGTGATCATCACGCTGGACAGCCACGCCGCTGGCCCTGCCCGGCGCGCAATGGAAGACTTGTCCAAAGACTACCCCGGCCTTGATCTGCAAATCCACGCCGCGGCGGAATGGGGTGAATCCCCGGACGCCTTTACGGCGGCGGAAGAGGCGGTGATGAATGGCGACATCATCATCTCGAACCTTCTGTTTCTCGAAGAACATGTGGCACGCATCTTACCCGCGCTGAAAGCGCGCCGCGATCACTGCGACGCAATGGTCGGGGTCATTGCCGATGCCGAGGTGGTCAAGCTGACCCGCATGGGCACTCTGGACATGCAAGCCCCGCCTTCGACCATGGGCAAACTGATGAAGCGGTTGCGCGGCTCGTCGAAGCCCAAGACCGAGGACGGCGCGAAAAAGATGCAGATGCTGCGCCGTCTGCCCAAGATCCTGAAATTCATCCCCGGCAAAGCGCAGGATCTGCGCGCCTGGTTCCTGGTCATGCAGTACTGGCTGGGTGGGTCCGACGACAACGTGCGGGCGATGATCCAGTTCCTGCTGAACCGCTACGCCACCTCTGCCGACTGGGCGGTACGGCCCGAAGCGGCCCTGCCCATCGACTACCCGGACACCGGCCTCTACCACCCCGACCTGCCTGCGCGCATCACGACGGATGCGGCCGACATACCGGGCCCGAAGAATGCCGAGATGACCGTCGGGATCGTCATGCTGCGCTCTTACGTGCTGGCGGGCGATACGGCGCACTACGATGGCGTCATTCGGGCGTTTGAAGCCCGTGGGATGCGGGTTCTTCCTGCCTTTGCCGGCGGGCTGGATGCCCGCCCGGCCATCGACGCCTATTTCAAGGGGCAGGTCGATGCGCTGGTCTCGCTCACCGGCTTCAGCCTTGTCGGTGGTCCGGCCTACAATGACAACGAAGCGGCCATTGATGTGCTAGCTGACCTCGATGTCCCCTACCTCGCCGCCCACGCGCTTGAATTCCAGACGCTGGGCCAGTGGGCAGGCAGCACTGGCGGCCTGGGGCCAATTGAAACCACCATGCTCGTGGCCCTGCCCGAGCTTGACGGCGCCACATGCCCCACTGTCTTTGGCGGGCGGCTTGGGCCCGAAGGATGTAATGGCTGCGCCCACACCTGCATGGCGGGTGAACCAAAAGCAATGGTCCCTTGTCCGGAACGCATCGAAAGCCTTACCGAGAAGACCCTGCGCCTGGGCCGTCTGCGCCGGAAAAAGAATGCCGAGAAGAAGGTCGCCATCGTCTTGTTTGGTTTCCCGCCCAATGCAGGTGCGGTGGGCACTGCGGCCTATCTTTCTGTTTTTGAAAGCCTTTTCAATACATTGAAGGCGATGAAGGCGCGCGGCTATCAGGTCGATCTGCCCGACAGCGTGGACGCTCTGCGCACCCAGGTCCTGCAAGGCAACGCCGCCCAATATGGGCAAGAGGCCAATGTCGCAGCCCACGTGGATGCCGATACCATTGTGCGCAGCACACCCCCGTTGCACGCCATCGAAGCTGTCTGGGGTCCGGCCCCGGGCCGCATTCAGTCCGACGGGCGCGGCGTGTTTGTGCTGGGCAAGGAACTGGGCAATGTCTTTGTCGGCGTCCAGCCCGCGTTCGGGTACGAGGGCGACCCGATGCGCCTTCTGTTCGAAAAAGGGTTCGCGCCGACCCACGCCTTCACCACCTTCTATCTGTGGCTGCGCAACACCTATCAGGCCGACGCAGTCGTTCATTTTGGCATGCATGGCGCGCTGGAATTCATGCCAGGCAAGCAGGCGGGGCTCGGGGCACAGGATTGGCCGGATCGCCTGATTGGCGAGATGCCAAACATCTATCTTTATGCCGCCAATAACCCGTCCGAGGCGTCGCTGGCCAAGCGCCGCTCGAACGCTGTGACGATCACACACCTCACGCCACCGCTGGCAACATCCGGCCTCTATAAAGGGCTGGCGGAGTTGAAGGATTCCCTCACCCGCTGGCGCGAGATGGATGAGAGCGACAGCGCGCGGGCAGAACTCGAAGACCTGATCGCCGAACAGGCCGAAGCCGTCGACATGGGCGGCACCCCCGCTGACGCGCTCTGGCTCAAGCTGCTGGAAACCGAAGACGCGCTGATCCCCGATGGGCTGCACGTGGTGGGCCAACCTCTCAGCGATGCGGCGCGCGAAGAATACCTGAACCTGATGCCGCACGCCGATGATGACGCGCGTGCACAGGTCGATGCGCTGTTGCAGAATGAAACCGAACTGACGGCTCTGATGACCGCCCTGGATGCGCGCTACATCAAACCTGTCCCCGGCGGTGACCTGATCCGCTCGACCGAGATTCTGCCCACGGGCCGCAACATCCACGCCTTTGATCCGTTCCGCATGCCCACGGCCTTTGCCTGCCGCGACGGGATGAAACAGGCGCAACTGCTCTTGGACACACACCCGACCCTGCCCCGCTCGATCGCGCTGGTGCTGTGGGGGTCGGACAACATCAAGTCCGATGGCGGTCCCATCGCGCAGGCCCTTGCGCTGATGGGCTGCACCCCACGCTTTGACAGCTTTGGTCGCCTCGCCGGGGCGGACCTGATCCCCCTTGCCGAACTTGGGCGCCCGCGCATCGATGTGATCATGACGCTCTCGGGCATCTTCCGTGACCTGCTGCCCCTGCAAACCCGCATGCTGGCCGAGGCCGCCCTGAAATGCGCCGAAGCCGACGAGCCGCTTAATCAGAACTACATTCGCGCCCACGCGCTGGCCTATAGCGAGGCGCAAGGGGTCGACCTCGCCACCGCTGCCATGCGCGTGTTCTCAAATGCTGAAGGGGCCTATGGCTCCAACGTGAACCAACTGGTCGACAGCTCGGCTTTCGGGGACGAGGACGAATTGGCCGATGCCTATGAAACCCGCAAAAGCTTTGCCTACGGCGTCGATGGCAAATCCGCCGCCAACCCGGCCCTGCTGCAAAAGGCGCTGGCGGATGTCGAGGTGGCCTACCAGAACCTTGAATCCGTCGAGCTCGGTGTCACCACCGTCGACCACTATTTCGACACGCTGGGCGGCATTGCCCGCGCGGTCAAACGCGCTCGCGGGTCCGAGGCGTCGGTCTATATCGGCGATCAGACGCGCGGCAACGCCAAGGTGCGCACGCTCAAGGATCAGGTGGCGCTGGAAACACGGTCTCGCGCGCTGAACCCCAAATTTTTCGAGGGGCTGCTCAAACACGGCGCCGAAGGGGTCCGCCAGATCGAAGCACACATCACCAACACCGTTGGCTGGTCCGCCACCACGGGCCAGGTCGATGACTGGGTGTACCAACGGATCTCGGAAACCTTTGTGCTGGACGAAGAGATGCGCCAGCGCATGGCCGATCTGAACCCAACCGCGTCAAGCCGCATGGCCAATCGCCTGCTCGAAGCCTCGGATCGAGAGTATTGGGCGCCGGATGCAGAAACGCTCGCGGCCCTGCAAGACGCCGCCGATGCGCTTGAGGACAAGCTCGAAGGGATCGCAGCCGAATGACCCTATGCGCGAGCACATATGACAGGAGCCTCCGGCGGCGGTTTTCTTTGCGAAATGAAGCAGGGGATCCCTCCCCATTCGAAAGGAGGGGCGTATGAGCCCACTCGACAGAAATCCCCCCGTTCTGCGCGGGCAAGACGGCGAAGGATCGGTGCAGGTGCATCAGGACGCCGACGCCAAGATCGAAGGGGCCAAGGTGTTCTCGGTCTATGGCAAAGGTGGGATCGGCAAATCGACCACCTCGTCCAACCTGTCAGCCGCCTTTTCCAACCTTGGCAAACGCGTGTTGCAGATCGGGTGTGACCCGAAACATGACAGCACCTTCACCCTGACCGGACATCTGCAGCCCACGGTGATCGACATTCTCAAGGAAGTGGATTTCCACCCTGAAGAACTGCGGCCGGAGGATTTCGTGACCGAGGGCTATAATGGCGTCATGTGCGTAGAGGCCGGTGGCCCGCCCGCGGGCACCGGTTGCGGTGGCTACGTGGTTGGCCAAACCGTGAAACTGCTCAAGCAGCACCACCTGCTGGAAGAAACCGACGTGGTGATCTTTGACGTGTTGGGCGACGTGGTCTGCGGTGGCTTTGCGGCCCCTCTGCAACATGCGGATCGCGCCCTGATCGTCACCGCCAATGATTTCGACAGCATCTACGCCATGAACCGCATTATCGCCGCGGTGCAGGCCAAGTCGAACAATTACAAGGTGCGGCTCGCGGGCTGCGTCGCCAACCGGTCCCGCGAAACGGACGAAGTGGACCGTTACTGCAAAACTGTCGGCTTTAACCGCATCGCGCATATGCCCGATGTGGACGCCATCCGCCGCTCGCGC
>NZ_JBYNDP010000220.1:0-3610 GCF_059783535.1 Tateyamaria sp.
ACGATCGAGGCAATAAGCTCCTCGCGCGAAGGCATCTTCGACACAGCCGTCACACCGGCCCGGTCCAACGCGTTCTCACCCATGGCACCACCAAGGATCACGAACTTGTCGTTTTCCTTGGCAAAGTCCTCGGACACCTTGGCAGCCGCCACGGGGTCTTCGGAGAAGGTCAGAACGGTCATGCCCGTCAGGTAGTCACCGATGCTTTCGCATGGCTTCCCATCCAGGGCGATCTTGGCGAGCCTGTTTTTTGCAACCCGAACAGAAGCATCCGCGTCACGGGCACGTGCGCGCAGGTCCTGCATTTCGGCAACTGTCAGACCGGCGTAGTGGGCAACCACAACGACGCCAGAGCTTTCAAAGATCTGGCCGAGTTCCTCGACCACTTTCTCTTTCTGGGCTCTATCCACAGTTTTCTCCAAATTTGGGGGCCTTGCGGGTCCCCGGCTCAGTTTGCACCGGATCACTCCGGCGGTTTGGTCCTCGAAATACACGGGTCCAAAGCCGCCCGAGGCTCGACAGAGCATCTGAGCTTAACGTGGCCTGTTCCCGCCTCGGGCAGGAATTATGACTGGCATATCCCAGTCACCCACCGTCTCGGACGAAATGAGGGCTTACCGAATCACACGGAAGCCCTCGCAGGTTGGTTAGTCCCTTTGGGCTCGAATGCCAAGGGGGTAAGGGTGTTTGGGGCTGTTTCGGCGGCGCGTCACCGGGTGAAAACGATCTCTCGGCGCCTCACTCCGACCGCAGCCTCGTTCGCAACGGTAAGTGGATGGCAAACTCATCCCGTGCCGCATTTCAGGTAAGTGTCTTGGTCACCATGCCATCAGGATTCGTCGATGACATTCAGACCTTGACGATCTCACCCTTCATATGCGGGTGGAACACGCAGAAATAGGACGTCTGCATATCGTCCGTGACCACAATCTCAGCGACTTGGTTTTGCACAAGCTCGCCCGTGTCCCACTCAAAATCGTCTGCGGTCGCAGTGTGCGGAGCCAAGTCTTCGTTCACCCACTGAATCGTATCCCCGACTTTTGCGTCGATACGCTCCGGAACAAAGGCAAAGCTTTTGATCCGCACAACATGAGTGACAGGTTCGGACGCCGCACTTTTTCCTGCTTTGAGAGCGGCCGCAACTGCAGCCGCTCCCATTAAAACCGCACGTCGTGTTGTCGACGCATGCATCAGTATTTCAGGCCTTTGACCATCATTTCCGCGTGCTTTTCGTGCGCCTTGAAAATCTCAAGCCCCTGTTCAAAAAGCGCCTTCACCTCGGCATTGTCGATATTGGGGATCATTGTGCCCTCGACCAATGCGTTGACCTCCTGATGGTACGCCAGTTCGTTTTCGGCATACGCCATGTCAAAGGCTTTGCCGTCCAGCTCGATGAAACCTGCAATAATCTTGTCCGCACGTTCATTGAGGGATTGGCTGACCGGATTGTCCTGTGCCGTTGCACCAAGCTTGTCCAACAGTCCCAACGCCGCCTCGTTCACCGCTTCGTGATCGCGGATCATGGTGCGTGCAAACTCATGGATGTCCGGGTTCTTCGACAGCGCCAGTGCAAGATGTGCATAGCGGATATCAATGTTGTCGGCGGTGTAAGCGATATGCGCAAATTCCAAGTCGCTCATGGCAGCGATGTCTTGCGCTTGGGCTTGAACGCCAAACAGTGCTGCAGCGACGGCCAAGGCAGATACGAGTTTCTTCACGACAATTCCTCCAGGTCGATAAATGACGTGGATTGGATATCGTACGCTCAGATGTTGGGCCTATGCTCCACAGTTCGTATTTTCGTGCAGATCGTTCATGCCTTTGAACAACGGCGCATTTAACTCAGTTGAGCAGACACTTCACGAGCGATCGGGCGCGGCACCGAACTGGCCTCACAGAGCAAAGATGTCCGCTGCATCACCCGCAGGATGAGCATTGTGTTCCACCATCCACTGGCTCGCACATGGTCACACTCAGGTACATGGCTCCATCACTGCCAACATGATCGCTTCATGGTCTTCAGCGAATGACGCGCTCATCGGATCAAGCGCAAAAACCTGCTCGCTCGCTTCCGGCACGCGCATGCATTTGTACAAATCAAAGCCTTCGAACAACGCCTTGTCTAATGAATCGTCCGATATTCCAGGTTCCTTGAGCCGCGAAAACGCCATGACCACGCCACGGTCGTACACGGTTGGCATCAGGCATTGCGTCAAAGCGAATTTTGCCCGCGTCACATTAAAAGAATCCGGGTCTTGCGCAACGGCATTCGGCAGCCCGATGAAGGCTCCAAAGTAGTCGGCAAGCGCAATCGCCCCTGCCGCGTATTTGTTGAACGCCTCGGTATGTGCGGGGTCGATATCGGGATCATCCGTGACCGCGCCGAACGCAGCCCATGCATCCGGTTCAAGGGATGTGAACTCCGCCCATTCAGCCGGGCAATGTTGCGCTGCGGTGTCCGCATGGCGCAACGTGGTTTCGTCACCTGCCAGCGCCGGGCCGGACACAGCCAAAACCGCGATTAAATGTGCAACGATGTACTTTGCTTTGCTCATGTGCCCTCCCTGATTTGAGGACGACATAGGCGCGCAGCATGGCAAGAGTTTGGCGCTGGCAGGATGAAAGATTTGTTGGATCCGAAAAACCGCCCCTCTTCGAAGGGCAGGCTACAGTTCAACCCGTTAAAATCCGCAATACCCACCGTGCGCTGGTCTAAGCCCCTGATCCCCCGTGCCTTTCACAAAAACCCTAAATCACTGCAACTCCACCGAACACGCTGTCCCCGCGGGGACAAGCCGGTTATTTCCCCGCAGGGACAAGAAAAAATGGCGCGCACCCCATCGGGCACGCGCCATCCAAACTCTCAGAAATCGTCCCCGACTACTCGGTAACGGCGTTCTCCACATCGACGCTAACACCCGGACCCATGGTCGAGCTCAGCGACACCTTTTTCATGTAGGTGCCTTTCGCGCCAGCGGGCTTCGCCTTGGCCACGGCACCTACGAAGGCGCGGATGTTTTCGACCAGCTTGGCTTCATCAAAGGACGCTTTGCCAACACCTGCGTGTACGACGCCAGCCTTCTCGGCCTTGAACTGAACTTCGCCACCCTTGGCCGCTTTCACGGCGTCGGCGACGTCCATGGTCACGGTGCCAACCTTGGGGTTCGGCATCAGGTTGCGGGGGCCCAGCACCTTACCCAGACGGCCTACGATGGGCATCATGTCGGGGGTTGCAATGCAACGGTCAAAGTCGATGGTGCCGCCCTGGACGGTTTCCATCAGATCCTCGGCGCCAACGATGTCCGCACCGGCTGCTTGCGCTTCCTCGGCCTTGGGGCCGCGGGCGAAGACAGCGACGCGGACGTCCTTGCCTGTGCCGTTGGGCAGGCCAACCACGCCGCGTACCATCTGGTCCGCGTGGCGGGGGTCAACGCCGAGGTTCATCGAGATTTCGACGGTTTCGTCGAACTTGGCCGAGGCACTGCCTTTGACCAGTGCCACGGCTTCCTCGACGGTCAGGGTCTCTTTGCCGGCGAAGGCTTCGCGGGCCGCTTTTGTGCGTTTTCCAAGCTTTGCCATCTTACTTCACCTCGATGCCCATGGAGCGGGC
>NZ_JBYNDP010000086.1:0-5153 GCF_059783535.1 Tateyamaria sp.
GCCCACGGCCCAGATCCATCGTGTCGTTGGTCAGTTTCACCTCGTTCGGGAAGCGACCATGTACGCTGTCATACTTGATCAGGTGGGCGGCGGTTTCCAGCGGTCCCGTGGCGTTCACCGCGACGACATCGATATCGTTGCGCAGAGACGTTGCGATATGGCTGAGGGTGCAGCGCCCGATGCGTCCAAACCCGTTAATTCCGACTTTGATGGTCATGTTTCCGGTCGTCCTTCCGCTGGGGCAGCTTGAATGTCGCCGGTGTGATAGCCGCTGCGCCGCGGCGTGAGAAGAGGAAAAGAGATGAGCAATCAGTATGTTAGCGATAAACGTGTTCCATTGTATGCAGTTCGCGCTAACAGTATGCGGAACGGCCACACTGTGTTATGCGCTAACGTAAGGACAAAACGAGGGAACGGGCGAAATGAGCGGACTATTGGCTCTTTTGGACGATGTTGCGGGAATCGCCAAAGTGGCGGCGGCATCGATGGATGACGTCATTGGTCAAGCGGCCAAGGCGGGTTCGAAAGCGGCAGGTGCCGTGATTGATGATGCGGCGGTCACACCGAAATACGTGCATGGCTTCTCTGCGGATCGCGAATTGCCGATCATCTGGCGGATTGCCAAAGGGTCGTTCAAGAACAAACTGGTATTCCTGTTGCCCGCCGGGTTGGCATTGGCGAACTTTGCCCCCTGGGCCATCCCGCCGCTGTTGATGCTGGGCGGCTCGTACTTGTGTTTCGAGGGGGCGGAAAAAGTCGCGCACGTGCTGGGCTGGGGCCATGGGCACGAGGACTATGAAGGGAAGTCGGAGGAGGTGCAGGACCCTGCACATCTTGAAGAGCAAAAAGCGAAAGGTGCGATCAAGACGGACTTTATTCTGTCCGCCGAAATCATGACCATCGCGTTGGCGGCGATTCCGCAAAGCAATTTCTGGATGGAGGCCGCGACACTGGCCACTGTGGCGGTGATGATTACCGTCGCGGTCTACGGCTCTGTGGCGCTGATCGTGAAAGCCGATGATGTCGGGATGGCCATGGCCGCGCGCGGCGGCATAGGGCCGGTCCGTGCCTTGGGGCGGGGCATCGTGAAGGTCATGCCCGGTTTTTTGAAACTGCTGACCATTGTCGGGACGGCCGCCATGCTTTGGGTGGGCGGAGAGATCATTGTTCACGGATTGGCGCAGATGGGTTGGCATACGCCCGAAGAGATCGTCTATGGCATTGCAAAATCGGTCGGTGGCGCTTCGGACGTCGCGGTTTGGGGCGCCAAGGCGGCACTGCACGGTGTGCTGGGTCTGGCCTGGGGTTTTGTCCTGATACCGATTGGGGAAAAAGTGATCACGCCCATTTGGCGGGCTGCAGCCCCTAAGGCGATCTAGACGCACTTAACCCGTTCAAAAAGAAAGGCCCGGACATGCAGAACATGTCCGGGCCTTTCTTTACCTACACAGTTTGTCAGAGAAGCACTTTGGCTTTCTCGACAACAGCATCTGCCGTGATGCCGAACTTTTTAAACAGCACATTCGCCGGGGCTGAGGCTCCGAAATCATCCATGCCTACGAAATCGGCCTTGTTGGCCTTGCCGCGCTCGCCCAGCAGCCACTGATCCCAGCCTTGGCGCACTGCGGCTTCTATACCGACACGGACGGGGCCCGCTGGCAGCACCTTGCGGCGATAGCTTTCATCCTGCTGCGCAAACAGCTCCATGCAGGGCATGGACACCACACGGCATCCAATGCCAGCTTCTTGCAGCTTGGCGCGAGCGTCCATGGCGATAGACACTTCTGATCCAGAGGCGATCAGGATGACCTGACGCTTGCCCTCGGCATCGGCCAGAACATAAGCGCCTTGGGCTGTCATGTTCTTCAGCTTGTGATCGGTCCGCACGGTGGGCAGCCCCTGACGGGTCAGGGACAGGACCGAAGGTGTTTCTGTCGACGACAGTGCCAGTTCCCAGCTTTCCGCTGTCTCAACCGCGTCCGCAGGGCGGAACACCATGGTGTTGGGTGTTGCCCGGCTGATGGCCAAATGCTCGACGGGTTGGTGGGTCGGACCGTCTTCGCCCAGACCGATGCTGTCATGGGTCATGACGAACACCGTCGGGATTTTCATCAGGGCCGCCAAACGCATGGCGGGGCGGGCATAGTCGGTGAAGCACATGAACGTGCCACCGTAAGGACGGATACCACCATGAAGCGCCATGCCGTTCATCGCGGCGGCCATGCCATGCTCGCGAATGCCCCAGTAAACATAGCGGCCGCCACGGTTGTCGGTGTCGAACACGCCCAGATCGCCCGTCTTGGTGTTGTTCGACCCGGTCAGGTCGGCCGATCCACCCACGGTTTCGGGCATGACCGGGTTGATAACTTCCAGCGCCTTTTCGGATGCAGCGCGGGTTGCCAGCTTTGGCCCGCTTTCTGACATCTGCTTCTTGAACGCCTTGATGGTGGCCGACAGCTTCTTGGGCACCTCGCGGGTGAGTGTGCGGTTGAACTGTGCCTGTTTCGAGCCCGAGATCGAGGCAAACCGCTCTTCCCAGGCCGCGCGGGCCTCGGCGCCGCGGGTGCCGATGGCCTCCCACGCGGCTTTGACATCGCTTGGCACGTCGAACGGGCCGGTGGTCCAGCCATAGGCCGCCTTGGCGTCTTGCAGCTGTGTCTGATCGGTCAATGCGCCATGGCCTTTGGACGTATCCTGTGCCGCGTGACCCAGCGCGATATGCGTTTTGCACGCAATCATTGTCGGCTTCTTCTGGGTCTTGGCTTTGGCAATTGCCGCGTCGATGGCCTCTGGGTCGTGCCCATCAATCTCAATCACCGCCCAGCCCGCGGATTTGAAGCGTTGCGGCTGATCCGTGGTATCGGCGAGGGTCACAGGACCATCGATGGTGATGTTGTTGTTGTCCCAAAAGACAATCAGCTTGCCGAGCTGGTGACGGCCTGCAAGCGTGATGGCTTCCTGGCTCACACCTTCCATCAGACAACCATCCCCCGCGATGGCGTATGTATAGTGATCGACAACCTTCTTGCCGTACTGCGCGCGCAGAATTTCTTCTGCCATGGCAAAGCCAACCGCGTTCGAGATGCCCTGGCCAAGTGGTCCGGTGGTGGTCTCGATCCCCTTGGCGTGACCGTATTCCGGGTGGCCCGCAGTGATCGCGCCCCACTGACGGAAGTTCTTGACCTGCTCCAGGGTCATGTCCTCGTACCCTGTCAGGTGCAGTAGCGAATAGAGCAACATGGAACCATGGCCAGCGGACAGAATGAACCGGTCGCGGTCGGGCCAGTCCGGTGCCTTGGCATCGAATTTCAGGTGCTTTTCAAACAGGACGGTGGCCACATCTGCCATCCCCATGGGCATGCCTGAGTGGCCGGAATTGGCCGCGGCCACGGCATCAAGGGTCAAGGCACGGATGGCGGTGGCCTTGGACCAGTGGTCGGGATGGGCGGTGCGAAGGGCTGTCAGATCCACGGAATTGCTCGTCCTTTGGAATTAGGTTTGAGGCTGCATATCAGGCAAAGACCAAAGATCAAGGCGCTGTGCCTCAGCAATTCAGGGCATCTGAGCGCAAGCGGCGTTTTGCTACATCAAAGCCGCCGCGCAAGTGGTTGATCGCAAAGGGGGGCGCATTTCCATACCTCTTTGGCTAAACTCAGGCCCAACCGGACGCTAAATCGATTCGAACAGTCCGGGCGGATGGAACCATTGCGCTCGCGCGAAGGAAAAAGGGAACAGGCACAGGAAATGAGCGATATCGACGGATTGCAGCAGCGGCTGACCGCCGCGATGGACAGGATCGCCACCGGCCTTGAGGGGCTGGATACGGCAGGCGCTGACGACACGGCGGCGTTACAGGCGGCGTTGGACGATGAGCGTGTCGCGAATGCACAGCTGACAGAGCGGGTGCGCAAGCTATCCGAACGGCAGGAGGCCGCCACCTCCGAAGCAAAGGCGGTGGCCGATGCGGCGCAAGCCCGGGTGCAGGAACTGGACCTTGAGCTCCAAAGGCTGCGCAAGGCGAATGAGCAGTTGCGCGAGTCGAACGCTGCCTTGCGCACAGCGAACGAGGAAGGTGTCGGCGAAGCGCACCTGATCAACAAATCCATGATGGCCGAGCTTGAAGGCCTGCGCGCAGCCCGCGCTGCAGATGTCGCCGAGGCCAACAGCATCATCGGGGCGCTGACCCCACTGCTCGACCAGCTCGAAGCCCCGGAAGAGGAGGACGCAGATGCCTGAGGTCACGATCAATATCGGCGGACGCCCGTTTCAAGTCGCCTGCCAGGAGGGTGAAGAAAGCTACCTGCATTCCGCCGCCAAGATGCTGGATGACGAAGCGCAAGTGCTGGCCGATCAGGCCGGGCGCATGCCAGAAGCGCGGATGCTGTTGATGGCGGGCTTGATGCTGGCAGACAAAACGGCAAGCGTCGAAGACCGCGTGGCAGAGGTCGAAGCCAAGCTGGCCGAACGCGAGGCTGAACTGGAAGGGCTGCGCACCATGGGCGCGCCAGAACCCGAACGGATCGAAGTGCCCGTGGTCCCCCAAGCTGTAACCGACACGCTGGCCGAGCTGGCCGCGCGGGCCGAAGCGCTCGCCGCCGAAGTGGAAGAGAAGACAGCCTAAAGCGCAGCTTGCTGCGCAGTCCCGCGAAACAAAAAAGGCGTGCCCACCCGGCACGCCTTTTTCTTTGAACCGTAAGGCGCACGTGTCGTGCGCCCCGCTCCTTATCCGTTCGCTTCGCGGATCTTGTCGGCGGCGTCCTTGTCATAGGTGACGCCATTTTCATCAAATAGCGTGTCCAATTCGCCCGACAGGGTCATTTCCGTGATAATGTCGCACCCGCCGACGAACTCGCCTTTGACATAAAGCTGCGGTATGGTCGGCCAATCCGAAAAGTCCTTGATGCCTTGGCGCAATTCTTCGTCAGCCAGGACGTTCACGTCGGCGAAATCGACGCCCATGTAGTTCAGCACGCCCGCCACGCGGCTGGAAAAGCCGCATTGCGGCATGGACTTGGTGCCTTTCATATACAGCACGACGTCATTGGCGTTGTTGGTTTCGGTGATACGGCTGCTTGCGTCAGTCATTTGCGTTTGTCCTTGGGAATAAAGGTTTTGGCATAGTCCTGCGGGTCGCGCGGGACGCGATACTGTGT
>NZ_JBYNDP010000086.1:5253-17021 GCF_059783535.1 Tateyamaria sp.
TGGGAATAAAGGTTTTGGCATAGTCCTGCGGGTCGCGCGGGACGCGATACTGTGTCGAATGGCCACCGCCACCACCACCGGAATGGTAGGCGGCGTCGATGATGTGATGGCCCTTGCCGGGCAGGCTGCCCCGTTCGGTTCCGCGCGCGTGACGGATCGACTGCGCGGCGCGCAAAATGGCGACCACCACGATCAGTGCGGACACGATCAGGATAAAGGTCCAATCCATCAGCCTGGCGCTTTCGTGGTCAGGGCCAGTGCGTGCAACTCTCCGTGGCTGCCATCCATCTTGCCCTTTAGCGCCTTGGTCACGGCCCGGTGCTGTTGCACGCGGTTCATACCGGCAAAAGATGCATCGATGACCTCGGCCGAATAGTGGTTTCCGTCACCCGCCAGGTCCGTGATGGTGATCTTGGCGTCGGGAAAGCTCTCGCGGATCAGGTCTTCGATCTCTTGGGCTTGCATGGGCATCTGGCTGGTCTCCGGCTGGTCTTGCTTACGGATGTAGGCCGCAGGCGGGGCACGCGCAAGCATAAGCGCGCGCAACACCCTGTGCTTAAGTCAGGGTTGTGTTCCCGCAAAGGCACCGCATACGCTTTGCGTGGGATGGAACCAGCAAAAATGGACGGATCAGATGTCGTCGGTTGAAACCGCGCCGGAACGGGCGCTGGAATGGATCAAAGCAGGCAAGGGGGCCGCCCTTGCCACCGTGATCGAAACCTGGGGCAGCGCGCCACGCCGCGCAGGCGCCCAGATGGTCGTGTCGGGCGTTGGCGACATGATGGGCTCTGTCTCGGGCGGCTGCGTCGAAGGCGCCGTTGTGGTCGAGGCGATGGAAGCGCTCGAAGACGGCAAGCCTCGTCTGCTTGAATACGGGGTCAGCGACGGCGACGCCTTTGCGGTTGGACTTGCCTGTGGCGGCACGATCAAGATTCTCGTGGAACCTGTGGGCACTGCCATGCCAACCGACACGCTGGAGGCGCTGGTCGCGGCGCGCGCGTCACGGCAGCGGGCGGCATATGTGGTCGACACCGAAAGCTGGGACAGACGGCTGGACCATGATGGTCACGCGGCACGCTTTGCCAATGACCGCACAGGGATGGAGGAGGATGGCAAAACCTTCGTCGCCATCCACAACCCGCCCTTGCGACTGGCCATTGTCGGCGGTGTGCACATCGCTCAGGCGCTTGTCCCCATGGCAAAGCTTGCGGGCTATGACCCATACATTATCGACCCGCGCGAAGCGTTTGGGTCCGCAGATCGTTTTCCCGGCGAACGGGTCATCAATGATTGGCCGGACGACGCGCTGGCCGAGATCGGCGTGGATGCCCGCACTGCGCTGGTTTTGCTGACCCACGACCCGAAACTGGACGACCCGGCGCTCCACATCGCGTTGAAGTCCGAGGCGTTTTATGTGGGCGCGCTCGGCTCGACACGCACCCATGCCAAACGCGTGGCCCGGCTGGAAGAGGCAGGGTTCACCGAGGACCAGATCGCTCGGATCAAAGGGCCGATCGGTCTCGACATCGGTGCGGCCAGCCCGCCAGAGATCGCGGTATCCATCCTGGCCCAAATGGTGGCAACGCTCAGGCAAGGCGCATGAAGTTCGGTCCCAGGCCCGCAGCGAATGCGCTTGGCACGACGCTTGCACACTCTTTGGCAGGACAATCCCGGCGCGTGTCCAAGGGAACCGTGCTGACTGATGACGACATTGCAGAACTGACAGCAGCGGGCCACGACACGCTGACGGTCGCAGCACTCGACCCAGGCGATATCGAAGAAAACGGCGCCGCCGAAGCCCTGGCTGCTGCCGTCGTGCCAACGCCAGAGGAACAGGGGCTGCGCATCAGTGCGGCAGGGGCAGGGCGCGTGAACCTCTACGCGACGGGCCCGGGTGTCGCCCTGCTGGATGTGGACCGGCTCTCGCGCATCAATGCTGTTGATCCCATGATCACCATCGCCACGGTGCCGCCATTCCATCGCGTCGATGCGCGTACCATGGTCGCCACGATCAAGATCATATCCTATGCCGTGTCGCAGGACGCGCTGGACAAGGCGACAGCGGATGCGGCCCATGCAATCCGCATCCTGAACCCGCAATACGCAAGCGCAACGTTGATTGAAACGCAGGTTGGCAATGCCGAACCGTCGTCTAAAGGCCGCGCCGCGCTGACCGGTCGGCTCGACCGCCTGAATGTCTCACTCACGCCCCGGGTCGTGGTGCCGCATCGCGACGCCCCGTTGGCCCAAGCTGTCGCAGACGCAGAAGGCGAGGTTGTTTTCATTCTCACGGCATCTGCCACATCGGATACACAGGATGTCGCCCCTGCGGCGGTGCGCGACGCGGGTGGGACCGTCACCGCCTATGGCATGCCAGTTGATCCCGGCAATCTGCTTTTTTTCGGAACGCATCGGGACAGGCCGGTGATCGGCCTGCCCGGATGCGCGCGCTCACCGGCGCTCAATGGTGCTGATTGGGTGCTGGAACGGCTAATCTGTGGCGTGGACCTGACGCCTGCAGACATCGCGCAGATGGGGGTTGGCGGGTTGCTCAAGGAAATTCCGACCCGGCCCAGACCCCGCGAGGGCTGAGATGCTAAGGCACTGCGCGATCTTGCGATTTCGCGGTTGCGGCGAAGATTTCTGTTCTCAACTGCCACGACCCATGCTTAACTCGACACCAACAAGAACGCCAAAAGGGAGGATGCCATGGCACAGGTCTCGATGACCGTGAACGGAAAGGCTGCGTCTGGCGAGGTCGAGGGACGCACATTGCTGTCGTCTTTCCTGCGCGACCAGCTGATGCTGACAGGAACCCACGTGGGCTGCGACACGTCACAATGTGGCGCCTGCGTGGTGCATGTGGATGGGCAGGCCGTGAAATCCTGCACCATGCTCGCTGTTGAGGCCGAAGGGGCCGATGTGGCCACGATCGAAGGTCAGGCCAACGCGGACGGCTCGCTGAACGTGATCCAGCAGGCCTTTCAGGATCACCACGGCCTGCAATGCGGCTTCTGCACGCCCGGCATGGTGATGTCGGCGGCGGCATTGCTCAAGGACAACCCGAAGCCGACCGAGACGGAAGTGCGGGAGTACCTTGAGGGCAACATCTGCCGCTGCACAGGCTACCACAACATCGTCAAGGCGATCATGGCGGCCAGCGGTCAGGACGTGTCGGCCATCGCCGCCGAATAGCACCAAATTCCGCAGCCCGGATATCCTTCCGGGCTGTCAGTCAGCAGGCGCGCGGGGAGGCGCGCCACGCCAACAGGGAGGAATAACAACATGCCAAAAGACGGAGGCATCGGCGCCAGCAGCAAGCGGCGCGAGGACGTGCGGTTCCTGACAGGGGCCGGGAATTACACCGACGACATCAACATCCGTGGCCAGGCCTATGTGCATTTCCTGCGCTCGGACATCGCGCATGGGACGATCAAAAGCATCGACACCGCAGCCGCTGCCGGAATGCCCGGTGTGGTGCGCATCTTTACCGGCTCGGATTTTGAGGGCGTGGGCGGTATGCCCTGCGGCTGGCAGGTCACCGACCGTCATGGACAGCCCATGCAGGAACCGGCGCACCCGATCCTAGCTCAAGGCAAGGTCCGGCATGTGGGCGAACCTGTCGCTGCCGTTGTGGCCGACACCGCCGAACAGGCCCGTGATGCCGCCGAAGCCATCGTGCTCGACATCGACGAACTGCCTGCCGTGGTGGATATGAAAGCCGCGCTTGAAAGCGGCGCCACCAAGGTGCACGACGATCTCAACGACAACCTCTGCTACGACTGGGGTTTTGTTGAAGAGAACAAGGATGCCGTGAACAAAGCGTTCGAAGATGCGGCACATGTGACCTCGCTTGAGCTGGTCAACAACCGCCTTGTCGCCAACCCGATGGAACCTCGTGTGGCTGTTGGTGACTATGCAAAAGGCACCGACGACAGCACGCTATATACGACGTCGCAGAACCCGCACGTGATCCGGCTACTCATGGGCGCATTCGTTCTCGGTATCCCCGAGCACAAGCTGCGCGTCGTGGCGCCCGATGTGGGCGGCGGCTTCGGCACCAAGATCTTCCACTACCAGGAAGAAGCGTTTTGCACTTTCGCAGCCAAAGCCTGCAACCGTCCGGTTAAGTGGACGTCGAGCCGGTCCGAAGCGTTCATTTCCGACGCCCATGGCCGCGACCACGTGACCAAGATCGAGCTGGCACTGGATGCGGACAACAACTTCACCGCGATCCGCACCGAAACGCATGCCAATATGGGCGCGTACCTGTCCACCTTCGCGCCGTCCGTGCCCACATGGCTGCACGGCACGCTGATGGCGGGGAACTACAAGACCCCGCTGATCTACGTAAACGTCAAAGCGGTCTTCACCAACACGGTGCCTGTCGACGCCTATCGTGGCGCGGGACGGCCGGAGGCAACGTTCCAGCTGGAGCGTGTGGTGGACAAGGCCGCACGCGAGCTGGGTGTCGATCCCATTGCGCTGCGCCGCCAGAACTTCATCACGGAATTCCCATATGCCACGCCGGTCGCCGTCGAATACGACACCGGCGACTATCACGGTACCATGGACAAGCTGGAAGAGATGGGCGACTTCGCTGGTTTCGCAGCCCGCCGGGCGGAAAGCGAAAAGAACGGCAAGCTGCGTGGTTTGGGCGTGAACTGCTACATTGAGGCCTGCGGCATCGCACCGTCGAACCTCGTAGGGCAACTCGGCGCGCGCGCCGGGCTCTATGAAAGTGCCACCGTTCGCGTGAACGCCACCGGCGGCCTTGTTGTGATGACCGGCTCTCACAGCCACGGGCAGGGGCACGAAACCTCCTTTGCCCAAGTGGTGGCCGAGATGATCGGCATCGACGAGAGCATGGTCGAGATCGTGCATGGCGACACCGCCAACACACCGATGGGCATGGGCACCTATGGCTCCCGCTCCATCGCGGTGGGCGGCTCGGCCATGGTCCGTGCGACCGAAAAGATCATCAACAAGGCCAAGAAAATTGCGTCCCACCTGCTCGAAGCCTCCGAGGCCGATATCGAGCTGAAGGACGGTGCGTTCTCCGTTGCGGGCACCGACAAGTCCGTGGCGTGGGGCGATGTGACCCTTGCCGCATACGTGCCGCACAACTACCCGCTTGAAGATATCGAACCGGGGCTTGAGGAAACGGCCTTCTACGACCCGGCAAATTTCACCTATCCATCAGGGGCTTATGCCTGTGAAGTTGAAGTGGATCCGGACACAGGCAAGGTGAGCATCGAACGGTTCGCTGCCGCCGATGACTTCGGCAATATCATCAACCCGATGATCGTGACGGGTCAGGTCCATGGCGGCATCGCGCAGGGGATTGGTCAGGCGCTCTTGGAAAACTGCGCCTATGACGAAAACGGCCAGCTTCTGAGTGCGTCCTACATGGACTACGCTATGCCACGCGCCGACGATCTGCCGATGTTCGCGGTGGATCACTCCAGCCAGACGCCCTGTACGCACAACCCGTTGGGCGTGAAGGGCTGTGGTGAGGCGGGGGCCATCGGCTCACCGCCTGCGGTGGTCAATGCCGTAGTCGATGCGCTGCAGTCGGCGGGCAAGAATGTGACCCATATCGACATGCCGCTGTCACCCGACCGGGTTTGGACGGCAATGAACGGCTGAATGGAAAGTGCGGGACCGGGGGCCAGCCCCCGGACCCCTGCGGTTTACTTAGCGAAATGAATATGGATCGCTTCGCCGAAGAAAGGACAAAGAGATGTACAACTTTGACGTCATAAAACCGACCAGGATCGCAGATGCGGTCAAGGAGTTGTCGGACAGTACCGAGAGCCAGCCGCTTGGGGGCGGGCAAACCCTGATCCCTACGCTGAAGCAACGCCTGGCGAGCCCGGACAAGCTGGTGAGCCTGTCGGGCATCGACGAGATGCGCGGCATTTGCACCGGAGAAGACGGATCAATCTGTGTGGGTGGGGCGACCAACCACGCCACTGTTGCGGCAGAGGCCGGAGGCTACCCTGCATTGGCAGCGACAGCGGCGCATATCGGTGATCCGGCCGTGCGCAATCGCGGCACCATCGGTGGCAGCCTTGCCAATAATGACCCTTCGGCCTGCTATCCAGCGGCTGCCTTGGGCTCGGGCGCCACGATCAAGACCAACACGCGTGAGATCGCTGCAGACGACTATTTTCAGGGTATGTTCGCCACGGCGCTGGACGAAGGCGAGATCATCACCGAAGTGCGCTTTCCGGTGCCGGAGAAAGCGAATTACCAGAAGTTCGTGCAACCCGCTTCGCGCTTCGCACTGGTGGGCGTGTTCGTCGCCAAATATGCGGACGGTGTGCGCGTGGCGATCACCGGGGCCAGCAATGACGGTGTGTTCCGCTGGACCGAGGCGGAGGCGGCGCTGTCGTCCAACTTCTCGGCAGATGCCATTGATGGGTTGAGCCTGTCCGGCGACGACATGATCAGCGACCTGCACGGCACAGGTGAGTATCGCGCGCATCTTTGCGCTGTGATGACCAAGCGGGCGGTTGCGGCGGCAGCGTGAATTTCGCTTCCAGTCAACTATGGAAGGGCTGCCTTGCGGCGGCCCTTTTGCTTTTTCCCTGCAGTCTGCTCGCGGAGGACATACAGTTCCAACGGGCCAACATTGTGGGCTGTGCCAAGGCTGTCGATGGTCTGGGAGACGCGTTGCGCGCGCCGATGCAAACCCATTGCCTGTCTCTGGCAATCGCAAGATGCGAAGGGTCGGAGAGCGGACCCGCCCAAGCATGTTTTAACGACCTGACGATGGTTATGCAGCGCTATGCGGAACTGCTTGAGCCGCTGTTGGATACGACCGTCCAGCGGGAAGCGTCAGGGATGCTCTGTGGTGCCCGCTTCAGCGAGGACACAAACCGCACGCGCTGCGTGCTTGTGGCGGAATTCGGTCATCTGCGGGAGTTGTTCGATGATGCCAGGACCGCGGGTGTTGCACTGCCCTAGATCGACCCCGCTTCGACCATGAAGTTGTTGGCCGTACACATGGCAGCATCGTCCGAGGCCAGCCACAGCACCATCCGCGCCACGTAGACAGGGTCGATCAGGTCGGGCAGGCATTGGCGCGCACGATGCACCTCAAGCGCCTCGGGGGTCGCCCACAACTCCTTTTGCCGGTCCGTCATGATCCAGCCGGGAACAACCGTGTTCACCCGAATGCGGTGGTCGCCCAGATCACGCGCCATGGTGCGGGTCAACCCATGCACGGCAGCCTTGGCCGTGGTGTAGGCGGGAAAGCCGCCCCCGGCTTCCCACCAGGAATTGGAGCCGAGGTTGATGATCGACCCGCCGCCAGCCTCAATCATGCCGGGGGCGACTGCCTGGATGGCAAAGAACATGTGCCGCAGGTTGGTTTGCATCCGTTCGTCCCAATACTCAGGCGTCACGTCTTGCCAGTTGTGCCGGTCATCACGCGCCGCGTTGTTGACCAGTACAGAGAAGGGGCCAACCTGCTTGGCCAGATCCGCGATCGCTTCCCGCGTGGCTGCAATGTCGCGCAAGTCACACAAGGCATGGATGGCACCGGTCGTCTCTGTCACCTCTGCCGCGCCGTTGGCATCCCTATCCAGAAACGCAACCTTTGCCCCTTGTTCTGCAAAGGCTTCGACCGTCAACCGACCAATGCCGGACGCGCCGCCGGTGACAAGGACAGGTGTGCCTTCAAGGCTCGGGTAGCGGGCGAATTCTGGCATGGTCTCTGGCTCCGTTGATGACGGACCCTTGTCGAATGCGCCCCGGGTAACGTCAAGGCTCGGTCTGTGAGCGCTCACATCCAGACATTCAAAAGTTCCGCATGCGACACAGATCCGATCCGGGAAGGAGGGAGGCTTCGTTCATGCCGCGATCGTTGTTGAAACGGCTGCCAATCCGCAGACCTGATACCCGGTTGAGCAAGGGGCCAACGCATGTTGGCCTCTTTTTTCGGCAATGGGCCGCGTGCAGACGTCAATTGTGACGGTCATCAAGGTACGCAGGCACCACCCGTGCTAGCATAATCCCGCCACAGGGAGGATTGCGCATGATGAAACGCAAAGACCAACACCCAGATAAAGCAGACCAACCAACCATGGTCGATGCCATGGCTCAATGGCAGGCAGCGGGCCTTGGCGCGCTCAACTGGTTCGGCGGCTCATCAATTGAACGGATGAGTGATATGGGCGCTGAATGGATGACGTTTGTTGCCGAGCGTGTTCGCGAGGATGTTGCGCTGCAGCACTCGTTGCTCCACGCCAGGACGCCCTCGGAGGTGCAGGACCTGCAACTGGCCTTTTTGCAAAAGGCGATTGATCAGTACGCCGCGGAAACGGGCAAGATGATCGAGTTGAGCTCGAAACTGTTCGAACCGTCAGAAGATGACGAAACCAATGAGAATGTGAACGTCTAGGCGGTCAGACATCAAATAAGGGCGCCGCGAAAGCGACGCCCTTCAAACTTGCAGTCGAAACTGGTCGTTACTTCTGTGGCAGCGGCCCGATCATCATCACCATCTGGCGGCCTTCCATTTTGGGGAAGTTTTCGACCTTGCCGATCTCCTTGGTGTCTTCGGCCACCCGTTCCAGCAACTCTCTCCCGAGGTTCTGGTGCGCCATCTCGCGGCCTCGGAACCGTAGGGTGACCTTCACCTTGTCGCCGTTCTCGAGAAACTTGAAAACGTTGCGCATTTTCACATCGTAATCATTGGTGTCGGTGTTGGGGCGGAACTTCACCTCCTTCACCTCGATGATCTTCTGTTTCTTGCGGGCTTCGGCTTCGCGCTTTTGCGTCTCGTACTTGAACTTGCCGAAATCCATGATCTTGCACACAGGTGGATTGGCGTTTGGCGAAATTTCAACCAGGTCCAACCCGGCATCGTCAGCCATGTCCATGGCGCGGGCGGGGGTGACAACACCGACATTTTCGCCATCGGCGCCAATCAGGCGGATTTCATTAGCACGGATCTTGTCATTGACGCGCGGGCCGGTGTCGCGTTGCGGCGGCGCGTTGTGTGGTCTGCGAGCGATGGTGGTCGTCCTTTGATCGTTCAAAAATCTGAGGCCAGAACGTACCCTTTGGCCCGGTTTTCTTCAACCCTCAGAATCGGCCATCCTGCGCCGAAATCAGGAATTTTCCCCCTTGCACCTTTTCACCGGCCCGCGCATCTGACACCCGAGTGTCAAGACACGGTCACAGGGGGTGACCGCGGACAAAAGGAGAGGACAATGAGGAATCTCATTTGGATTATCGTGGCGGTCGTGATCGCGGGTGGGGCGTATCTGCTGTACTCGGGTCAGACCCCTCAAGAAGTGGCAACGCAAGCCGCAGATGCCGTGAACGCACCCGAAGCGCTGGAAAGCGCAAGCGACGCTGTCGGTGAAGCGGCAGAGGCGACGGAAAGCGCCGTGGGTGAAGCCGTGGATGCGGCAACAGATGCGGGCGAAGCCGTGGCGGAAGGCGCCGAAGCGGCCGCGGATGCTGTGGCCGACACAGCGGCGGACGCAGCCGAAGGTGTCGCTGATGCAGCAGCGGACGCTGTCGAAGGCGCACAGAACCTGGTCGAAGATACAGCGGACGCCGCGGCAGACGCAGTTGACGCCGCAACAGATGCGGCCAGCGATGCTGTGGATGCAGTAACAGAGACGGCAACAGAGGCAGCGGATGCCGCAACTGAAACCGCATCTGAAGCGGCTGATGCGGCGACCGAGACAGCCACGGATGTCGTCGAAGGTGCTGCCGATGCAGTCGACGCCACAACGGATGCCGCGACCGATGCAGCAGATGCCGCGACCGGTGCTGTGGAAGACGCAACAACCGAAGCGACGGACGCCGCAGAAGACACGGCCACCGCAGCGACGGATGCAACGACAGACACCGCAAGCGAAGCAACTGAAACTGCAACAGATGGCGGCATCGCCGATCTGCTGACCGTTGACGGCTTCGATTTCGACAAGGTGGCCGAGATGATCGACAATTCCGAAGCGCTGAGTGTCGTGCAGAAAACCACGCTCAAGGCCGGGATCGAGCAAGCCCAAAACAACCCCGAAGTGCTGCAAGGCCTTTTGGACCAGCTGAAAGGCGCGATGGGTCTTTAACCCATCCTGAAACTCTGTAATGGGCCGCGCTTGTTCCACAAGTGCGGCCTTGTTGTATCTGCCCGTTGGCAAGTGTGTTTTCGTGAGATAATGCCATCCATATCGTGACACCTCCGCCCGATCTTCTCCGTGTCTTTGCATGCACCGACCCGCACCTGGTGGCCGAGACTGAGCGCGCCCACATTTGGCGGGTTGTGCAAGCCGATGGAACAACCGCTTGCCTCAAACGCTACAAAGCGGTGCAGCACGTGCAGGATGAAACGCCCGGGCTTGATCTGCTTGAAGCCTGGAACGGGCAGGGGGCAGTCAGGGTTCACGCCCGCCAATCCGATGCTGTACTGATGGAATGGTTGCCCGGTCCCGACCTCGGCGACCTGGTCCGTGACGGCGACGATACCAAAGCCACGGCGCGCTTCGCTGACGTGGTGATGCGGCTGCACATGCAACCTGTTGCAGTGCCCGACAACCTGCACAGGCTGGACGAACGGATGCAACCGCTCCTGCATACGCGTTTTGACACGGATTGCCCCAAGATCATACGGCGAACAATGCGTGCGGCCCAGGATCTTGGGCACAGTCTGCTCAACGACAAGCCAGAGCAGGTTCCTCTACATGGCGACCTACACCACGACAACATCCGCAACAGTGCCCGCGGTTTTCTGGTCATAGATCCCAAAGGGGTACTTGGCCCGCTCGGTTACGAATTTGCCAATGCGTTTCGCAACCCTATTGGAGCCGAAGATGTCTATAGCGACCCACGTGTCATTGCCCGGCGGGCTCGACACTGGGGTGCGGCGAGTGGTCTGGCGCCGTCACATCTGCTGGACTGGGCTGTGGTGCAAATCGGGATGTCCGCCACATGGCGCTATAGCGGCTGTATCGGAACTGAGGCAGCACCGGACGCAACGCTGATCGAAACCGTTCTTTCTGTTCGCGCGCAGTTGGTATGACCTGCCTAGCAATAAAAGCAAAGATGGCAGGCAGATACCGGCTCACGAGAAAAGGTGTGAGGCGGAGGTGTCCTCCGCCCATTTAATTAGTCGAGAAACGCCTTTTCCACTACGTAGTGCGCAGGCTTGGAATTCGCGCCTTCTTCCAGCCCATACTCCTCGAACATCTCTTTCAGTTCGAGGTTGAAGGCCAGATTACCGCAGATCATCGCGCGGTCGCTTTCAGGGTTCAGCGGCTCCACACCCAGATCCTTGAAGGCTTCACCAGATTTCATCAGGTCGGTGATGCGGCCCATCTTGGGGCTCTCTTCGCGGGTGGTGGTGGGGTAGTATTTGATCTTCTTCCAGAACCCTTCGCCAATCACTTCGTTCAGAAGTTCATCATGCTTGAGGCTCTCGATCAGGTCGCGGCCATAGGTCAGCTCTCCCACCTCGCGGCAGGTATGGGTGATGATGACCTCGTCATAATCTTCATAGGTCTGCGGCTCGCGCAGCAGGCTCGCAAAGGGGGCAAAGCCCGTGCCGGTGGCAAAGAACCAGATGCGCTTGCCGGGCAGCAGGGCGTCATGGACCAGCGTGCCCACAGGTTTGGGGCGCAGGATGATCTCATCACCCGGCTGGATGTGCTGCAGTTTCGAGGTCAGCGGGCCGTCCTGCACCTTGATCGAATAGAACTCCAGTTCCTCGTCCCAGGATGGCGACGCGATGGAATAGGCGCGCAGCA
>NZ_JBYNDP010000087.1:0-16897 GCF_059783535.1 Tateyamaria sp.
TTGGTGCCTGTATCGATCAGCATGGGCCCATCAAAACCGCGATCACGCATGCACATGGTTGCGTCGTGTGGCGACCATAGCTCTTCATCCGTCCCGAGATAGGCTGTCAGCTGCTTGCGGCCCCAATCGCTGGCTGTGGGGTTGGTGATGGGCGAAAAGGCGGAGACCGACCGGAACTGTCCCCGCGGGGACATCGCCATGGTCAGTGCGCCATGTCCGCCCATGGAGTGCCCGGTGATTGATTGGCGGTCCATGTCGAGGGCAAAATGCTCACCCAGCAAAGTGGGCAACTCATTCATCACGTAGTCCCACATGCGGTAGTGTGGCGCCCACGGCTTTTCGGTCGCGTTCACATAGAAGCCCGCGCCTTTGCCCAGGTCGTACCCATCGTCATCCGCCACATCGTCGCCGCGTGGCGAGGTGTCGGGAAAGCAGAGAGCAATACCGTGCTCGGCCGCCCAAGCCTGTGCGCCCGCCTTTGTCATGGCATTCTCGTGTGTACAGGTCAGGCCCGACAGGTACCACAGCAGCGGTACAGGCCCTTCCTTGGCCTCTTCCGGCATGAACAGGCCAAAAGTCATGTCGCATGAACAGGCGGACGAGGCGTGGGAATAGACCCCTTGGGTGCCGCCAAAGCAGGCGTTTTCGGATTTGGTTTCCATGGGCGTGATCCTTTCGTTGCTCTATCGCTATCCGGCGGCGGGCCGTGCGGCAAGTTTCGGGAGCCTCCGGCGGCGGTTTATTTGGCGAAATGAAGATGGATCAACTGATCCATGCAATGACCGCTGTTAGGGTGGCAATGCTGAGTGTGGTTGAGACAAGGATAGCCGCCGAGACGCGCTGTGGCGCAACGCCGTAGTGCTGCGCGAGCATGTAAATGTTCCCTGCGACCGGCATAGCGGCGCAGGCGATGATCATGGCCGCGCCAAAAGGTTCAACGCCGAACAGGAAGATTGCGGAAAACGCGACAAATGCAGGGTGCAGCACCAATTTGCAGAAGCTGAGCCAGCCCGCGATCTGGATGCGTTCCGCTGATTTCGAGGCCAGCGAGGCCCCGATGGCAAATAGGGCGCCGGGTGTGGCTGCACCGCCCAAGATGCTAAGAAAATCATTCATTGGGTCAGGGATTGGAATCTGAAGGCCGGACCACGTCAGGCCGAGCGCCATGGCGACGATCATTGGGTTTTTGATCAGGCCAAGACCAATTGTCTTGAAGATCGCCGGTGACATGCGCCCATCGCGGCCCACGGTGATCAGAATGACAATCAGGCTGGAAAAGATGATCAGGTCGGTGGCCAGCACCAGCATGACCGGGCCAATGGCTTGCGGGCCAAAGAGAAGCGCTAGCATCGGCAGGCCGAGAAAGCCTGCGTTTCCGATTACGGCGCATTGTGCTTCGACGGCATTGGTTTGTACGTCGAGGCCTCGCAAGAAGCCGACCAACGTTGCAATACCGTATACGAAGGCTGTGCCCCACAGGTAGGCAGCAACCAAACGGCCGTCCCAGACCTGCGCCAGTTCCAGATTGGCGGCAAAGCGGAAGATCATTGCTGACAGCGCGAAATAGAACACGAACTTGGTCAGGTAGGCGGTGGCCTCTTCCGTGAAAAACCGCGTGCGCCCGGCCCAGTATCCAAGGCCGATCAGGGCGAAAAAGGGCAGGGTCTTCAACAGGATCGGCAGCATGGGTCAGCAATAGCGCGTGTCGTGTCGGCTATCCACTGCCGATGAGCACCCCTGCCGCAAAAACAAGGGCGCCGCCCACGACCACCTGCAGTGTGGCGCGCCAGAACGGTGTGTCCATATACTTGTTCTGAATCCATGCGATGGCCCACAGTTCGACAAACACCACAAGGATTGCGGTGATGGTGGCGGTCCAAAAGTCGGGGATCAGGTAGGGCAGCGCGTGCCCAAGACCGCCGACCGTTGTCATGATGCCTGATGCAAAGCCGCGTTTGATTGGTGAACCGCGTCCCGAGAGCTCACCATCATCGGATGCTGCCTCGGTAAACCCCATCGAGATGCCTGCACCCACGGATGCGGCCAGGCCCACAAGGAACGTGGTCCAAGTGTCCTGCGTCGCAAAGGCCACTGCGAAGATGGGCGCGAGGGTCGAAACGGAGCCATCCATCAGACCGGCAAGGCCCGGCTGCACATAGGTCAGAATGAACTGGCGCCGTTCCTTGTCGTCCTCTTCTGTCCGGGTGTCGGGATCAAGGTGGGCGGCCTCCAGTGTTTCAGCCTTGGCTTCGTGGCCAGCTTCGGCCGCAGCGAGGTCGCCAAGCAGTTTCCGGGTCGCCGCATCGGATGATCGGGCGGCGGCAGCGGTGTAGAAGCGTTCTGCATCGCGCTCCATTGCTTCGGCCTCTGAGCGGATGCGCGCAAGGCTCAGGTTTTCAACCAGCCAGACAGGTTTGCGCGCGTAGTAGCCAGACACGTGTTCGCGCCTGATCAACGGGATCGTTTCGCCAAACCTGTCGCGGTGCAGATCGATGAGGCGGTGACGGTGGCTGTCTTCCTCGCGTGCCATTTCCTCAAAGATCGCTGCGCTTGCAGGATAGTTTGTGCGCAGTCGTTCGGCATAACCTCGGTATATGCGTGCGTCGTCTTCCTCGGAGGAAATGGCGAGGGCCAGAACCTCTTGTTCCGACAATTCGCTGAAGCGTTTGCGTTGGGTCGTGAAGCGCATGGGGCGTCTCAATTGTTTAGAATGGTTCTAAACAATGAAAGCGCTTCTGATGGATGATGCAATGCCGTTTGTCGTTTTTTTATAGAAACTGAACGGAACAGTTTATATTGTGCGGTGTCTCTCACGCGGGAATCTCAATGAACGACGCAACCCCCATCGTCCGCAAGGGCCGGAAATTTGACCAGGTGCTGGACGGTGCGCGTGACGTTTTCATGGTGGATGGGTTCGAAGGTGCCAGCGTGGATGACATTGCGCGCGCTGCTGGGGTCAGCAAGGCGACGTTGTACAGCTATTTCCCCGACAAACGCTTGTTGTTCATGGAAGTGGCCAACATGGAATGCGCGCGGCAAAGCCAGTCTGCGGTTGATTTCATTGATATGAATGCCGCCCCACGAGACGTGTTGTGCCAGGCCGGTAAGCATTTCTTGCGGTTCATCACATCGAAGTTCGGGCAGCAGATTTTTCGCATATGCGTTGCAGAGTCGGATCGTTTTCCAGAGATTGGGCGCGCCTTCTACAAGTCCGGCCCTGAACGTATGCGGGCCGTGATGGGTGAGTATTTCCGCGCTGCGGTTGAACGCGGTGACCTCGATATCGATGATTTTACCTTGGCTGCCGACCAGTTTGGCGAGTTGTGCAAGGCTGATGTTTGGCCACGCCTGATGTTCGGGGTGATTGATACAGTGTCGGACGCAGATATTGACCGGGTTGTAGACAATGCGGTCCGGACGTTTCTGGCCCGCTACGGCACCTGATCTCCAGATCTGATCGCTCGACTCCGACAGGCGACTCAGCGTATTCAGGAGTGGAACAAATGTAGAACATAGATGTCCAACCGCCGTATCTTGTCCATCTGGTTCCCCCGGCTGGGGGCCGAGCGTCTGATCCGCCGCCAACCCATGCTGGGGGATCGGCCTGTGGCTGTGGTTGAAGAACATCACAACATGCAGGTCATTACATCCTTAAACGGGATGGCGCAGGCGGATGGTTTGCAGATTGGGCAGCCAGTACGTGATGCCCATGCCATGTGTCCGGGGCTGCTGACATTTCCCCGGAGCCCGCAGGGCGAGACACAGTTTCTGGAAGCGTTGCAGCGCTGGGCGGGCCGCTTTAGCCCATGGGTTGCACCCGAGGATGGGGATGCACTGGTGGTGGACCTGACTGGTTGTGCGCACTTGTTCGGAGGGGAAGAGCAGTTGATGCAGGTCGTGCAGGATGATTGCACTGATCTGGGGCTAAGCGTGTTGATGGGGTTGGCTGATACGCGCGGTGCGGCTTGGGCCTTGGCGCGTTATGCAGGCAAGGCAACGGGGTCGGATCGGTCAGGGGATTCCATTGATCAGGAGGCCCGTGCCACGCGGTCGCGTGCGGGCAAGCGGCGGCACTGGACCAAGGGTGGGGCTGCCCCTGCCGTTACGGCCCAAGCCCCGGATATCCGGCGGATTGCACAACCGGGTCAAACCTATACTGCGCTGTCCCCCTTACCCATTGCCGCCCTGCGGTTAGAGCCTGATATGGCAGCACAATTGGGTCGCCTTGGGCTGCGTCGCGTTGGGGATTTACTGGGTCAACCGCGCGCCGGACTGGCGCGCCGCTTTGGGCGTGGGGTGGTTTTGCGGTTGGATCAGGCGATGGGCAGCGCGCCAGAGCCTGTGTCGCCGGCCAAGCCACCCGATCATTTTGCCGTGCGGATGACCTTGCCTGATCCCATCGGGCTGGTCGAAGATGTGATGGCAGCCATAGACCGTGTATTGCCTCGTCTTTGCAAGATGCTTGAGGACAAGGGGAAAGGTGTGCGGCAGGTCATGCTGCAAGCCTATCGGAGTGACCATGCGGTCGAGACTGTTGAGGTGGGTCTGGCCCGTCCCAGCCATGATCCGCATCGCATCCGACCGTTACTGGAGATGAAGATCGAGGATATCGATGCCGGCTTTGGCATCGATATGATCCGCTTGTTGGCTGTGCAGGTCGAGCCTGTACATGACGCTATGCCCGTCGGCCACCGCGAGGCGGGCGCGGCGGTGCAGGCGCGCTTGAACAATGCCAACGCCCTGGATGATCTGATGGGGCGATTGGGGGCGCGCGTTGGGCTGGACGCGATCCGGCGCTTTGAACCGGCGGACAGTCATATCCCCGAGAAGTCCCATAAAATCATGGCGGCCGCCTGGTCGAAGCCACACAAGGGACCCTGGCCAAGACCGACCAATCCGCGGCCTTTGCTGTTATGGCACCCCGAGCCTGTGCACGCCCCTGCCACGCCCGAATTGCCCCAGACATTCCGGTGGCGCGGTATGGATTTGAAGCGGCACCGCGCCATTGGTCCCGAACGGATTGCACCGGAGTGGTGGCTCGACGACCCGAACTGGCGGTCAGGCACCCGTGACTACTGGATCGCTGATACAGAGGACGGGCAGCGGCTGTGGTTGTTCTATGCGCATGGCGCTGCAATGTCGCCGGGGTGGTTTTGTCAGGGGTCTTTTGCTTGAGCCCAGAGTGGCGTTAACCACCTTTCAAGACTGTCTACCTTCGGAACCGGTACTTGCTCCGCCATACTCACAAACCGCTTCGAGTGGTTTGGACGGACGCTTTAAGATCGTTGCGCGGTTTCTGGCTCACGGAACGATCGCGCTCAGAAAGTGGATTGTCGAATCGGCAGTTGAATTTGATACCAAAAAGGCATGCGGCTGTGGACCGTAAGTCAAATTTCTGACCTATGCGTTTCCGCCCATGTCTTTGTAAAAAATCACAAATTCAAAGTCTTGTTCGAGTTTGTGCAATAAGGAAATGAAAAATGAGCAGTATTCTAACCAACCGAACAGGTGGGTGTCTTATGGCGCGTATCTTTACGATCTTAAGCTTTCTTTTGACGTTCTCGGGCGCGGGGGCCAGTGCCGCCGAACCAATCGACATATCGCAGGTTGTTCAGGGCAATGGCGTTGAAGCAGCGGCATCGACCGTAGTGGTTCAACGCTTGTCGGACGGACAAGTCTGGGTCAGCAATGCAGAGCGCTCTGAGGAACGGTTTTCGCCCGCGTCCTCATCAAAAATACCGCACACGCTGATCGCACTGGAAACCGGTGTGGCCGCGCCGGATACGGTGTTCAAATGGGACGGCAAGTCGCGCTGGCTCGATGCGTGGAACCGCGACCAAACTTTGACGTCAGCTTTTCAGGTTTCGGCCGTCTGGGTTTATCAGGAGATCGTGCAGAGCGTTGGCGCCGAGGGCATGGCGGAATGGCTGGATCGGTTCGACTACGGCAATGCCAATATCGGGAGCGAGGCAACACTGACCACTTACTGGCTGCAGGACATATTGCTGGTTTCGGCAGCGGAGCAGGTCAATTTCTTGCACCGTCTGGTCGAACGTGACTTGCCGCTCTCTGATACAACCTACGCCGCGGCTGATGCGATTATGCAGACGGACGCGGGCGATGGGTGGACCATGTACAGCAAGACAGGCTGGCGCCATGGAGCTGATATCATGGACATCGGCTGGAATGCCGGTTGGGTGCGGTGCGGTTCAGACACCTATGTGTTCGCGCTGAACATGGACATGCCCGACTCGTCCTTTCGCGACTTGCGCATCACGACATCCACCGCCGTGTTGGAGGCAATTGGCGCTTTCGATTGCCAGTGAGGACATCTGCTGATGGAGCACGGCGCCACGCGCCGTGCTGACCCGGCGCACCACGTGTGCCGCGCCAAGTTGGTCCGTATCGCAACGGGTTTGCAGGAGGATGCCATGGTGATTGTGACAAAGACATCTTGGAAGCCGTGGGCCAAAGCCCGCTGGACCGGAGCAACACGCCTTCTACGCACCGGCTGCCTTGCGGCTCTGACTATGCTGTGCTGTGAACGCGTGGTTTTGGCCGAAGAAACACGCCGCATCGCCTTCAGTTTCGATGATGCGCCGATGGACGACGGCCCGCTTTTGAGCGGTCAGGATAGAACGGACGCCTTGATCGCGGCGCTGGATACAGCAGATGTCCATGGTGCTGCATTTTTTGTTCTTACCCAATCACTTGTTCAAAATCCCGATGGCGCTGCGCGTGTGAAAGCCTATACCGGCGCTGGTCATGTGCTGGCAAATCATACGCACACTCATCCTTGGCTTCGTGAGACTGAGGCGGAGGACTATCTTGCCGATATTGATCTGGCCGCCGAAATCCTGACCTCCTTTGACAGTGTTCAACCCTACTTTCGCTACCCGTATCTGGATGAGGGGAACACACGGGAAAAACGGCTGAACGTGGTCGACGGATTGACGGCGCGTGGCCTTTCGAACGGTTATGTTACCATCGACACCTATGACTGGTACATGCAGGCACTCGTGACGGAAGCCATTGAAGCGGGCCACCAGATCGACATGGATCAGCTTGAACAAGTCTACGTTGAAGTTCTTTTAGAGACGATCGAGTTTTACGAAGCGTTGGCTGTGGAGACGCTTAGGCGACATCCGGACCACATACTTCTGCTGCACGAAAACGACTTGGCAGCCCTGTTTGTCGATGAATTGGCCAAGATCCTGACGCGTGACGGGTGGGAGATTATCCCAGTGGCGGAGGCCTATACCGACCCCATAGCAGATGAGCGCCCGGATACGCAGTTCAACGGCCAGGGTCGCGTTGCCGCCATTGCCCATGCCAAAGGTGCGCATCCCAGGCAACTGGTGTCGCCCGGGGAAGAGGAGGAAGCCCTGAGAGCACGATTTGCTGAGAGTGGTCTGTTGCCCCGCCAGTAGGGTTGTTCCGCGAAAAAACAAACGATTATCTGCCAGCGGATCTGGAATACGGGCGATTAAAAAATCAAACACAGAGCCGATTTGCTTCTTTGCATCTTGTAGCAGTGTTGCTGCGTGCCTTTATCGCTGCAATGGATCGCCGCATTATTCTTGAACTCTTACCCGGTGCCGCGTTTCTGCTGGGGCACGTGATTGGCGGGCTGTTGTGGGCCGCAGGTTTGGCCGTTGTGGCAACAGCACTGGCTGTTGCGGTGCGATGGCGGTGGGATGGCAGTGTTCCGTGGTTGGCGGTGTCGACGCTGGTTCTTGCCCTGATCCTGACCGTCTTCGGCATTGTACTGAACGACGAGACATTCGTTTTGATCCGCCCGACTGTGGGGGCCATTGCTTTCGCGGGTATCCTTGCCGTAGGTGCACTTGCGCGCCCCAGCTTGCTGGAGCGTACGTTGGGCCATGCGCTGGAGATTGAGCCGGAGGGTTGGCATGTGTTGCATGCCGCGTGGATTGCGATCACGCTGCTGTCGGCCGGAGCGAACGAGATGGCGCGACGGGCTTTGACCACTGATCAGTGGGCCATTTATAACGTGCTGTCTGACCCGGCGTTGTTTGGCTTGATCTGGTTGGCAACGTGGTCGGTGGCATACTGGTATTGGATTGAAGAGACCGAGGCCTGAGCGCACCCTCTATCTTTTGTCCAGGATCCGTACTGCCTTGCCCTGTGATCGCTCAACCTGACCCGGATCGGCCACATCTACGGCGACACTGATCCCGATCGTTTGCTTGATCCGGCTGGCCAGGTTTTTCCCGGCGTCCACGCGGTTTGTGCTGGCATCTGAAGCCTCGCACAGCACGCGCATCTGGTCCATGCGCCCGGGTTTGCTCAGTTCGATCTGGAAATGCGGGGCGAGGCCGGGCGAGGCCATCAGGCATTCTTCGATCTGCGTGGGGAAGACGTTGACGCCGCGCAGAATGATCATGTCATCGCTGCGTCCCGTGACCTTTTCCATTCGCCGCATGCTGCGTGCAGTGCCCGGCAGCAACCGTGTCAGGTCGCGGGTGCGGTAGCGAATGATCGGAAACGCTTCCTTGGTCAGTGAGGTAAAGACAAGCTCGCCAATTTCGCCATCAGCCACGGGTTGGCCCGTTTCAGGATTGATGATTTCGGGGAAGAAGTGATCTTCCCAGATATGCAACCCGTCCTTGGTCTCGACGCATTCCATCGACACGCCGGGTCCAATAACTTCGGACAGACCATAGATGTCGACGGCGTGCATATCGAAGGCCTGTTCAATCTCGGTCCGCATGGCGTTGGTCCACGGTTCGGCGCCGAAAATGCCGACCTCGAGGGATGATGCCCGTGGGTCGAGACCCTGTGTATTGAATTCATCGAGAACAGACAGGGCGTAAGAGGGTGTGACCGTGATCCCCTTGGGTTTGAAATCTTCGATCAGGCGGACTTGTCGGGGAGTCATACCGCCCGAGATGGGGATGGTGGTCAGCCCAAGTGCATCGGCACCGAGGTGAATGCCAAGCCCACCGGTGAACAGCCCGTAACCATAAGCGTTGTGCAAAAGGTCCCCGGGTTGCATCCCCGCTGCGCGCAGGCTGCGAGCGACGACCTGACCCCAGTTCGCCAGATCATTTTCCGTATAACCGACAACTGTGGGCTGACCCGTGGTGCCCGAGGAGGCGTGGATGCGTTTCACCTGATTGCGCGGCACTGCGAACATGTCGAACGGGTAGTTTGCGCGCAGGTCCTGCTTGGTGGTGAAGGGGAACTTTGCCAGATCGCTGAGCGATGTCAGGTCGTCCGGATGCACGCCTACTGCGTCAAAGGCGGCCTTGTAGTGCGGGACGTTTGTGTAGGCGTGGCTCAAGGACCATTTCAGACGGTCGAGTTGCAGGGCCTCAATCTCGTCCCGGCTGGCGATTTCGATGGGATCGAGCGTGCTGCGGTCGGGTGTGAGATCTTTCATGTCGGGTCCTCGTCGAAGTGAGTGCCTGTGATCGTGCGGGACAGGCCGCGGAACAAGGCGATCTGGCGCCCGTCCGCACCAGTCACGGTGACATCATAGGTGCCGGAGCGGCCGTGGCGGGCGGTTTCTGCGGCGGTGGCTGTCAGAAACTCGTCGGCATTGCCCGGCGCAAGGTAGGTGATCTGGTTTTGCTGAGCGACCGTGATCTGGTTGTAGGTGTTGCAGGCAAAGGCAAAGGCACTGTCAGCCAGCGTGAAGATCATGCCGCCATGGCAGATGCCGTGCCCATTCAGCATATGTTTGCGCACCTGCATGGTGATAGTCGCCGCACCGGGCGCGATGTGCACGATCCGCATGCCAAGCGCCTGGCTGGCCTCATCTGTCGCCCACATGGCGTCGGCGCAGCGCTGGGCGCGTTCTTGTGGTGTCATCCGGCATCCTCCCCATGCGTTTCAGACTTCCGCGACTTTGCCTCGCTTCTGTAACGCTTTCAAGCGTGTTGCCATGGCTCTTGAAATTGTGAGCGGCTCGCGCAACTGTGGCGGCATGACGTTGCACACGCCTTCCCCCTCAAACCTACGCGAGATGCCGAGCCCGCAGGTGGCCTTTCACAGGACTGAGTTGTCTGTGATCCTGTCCTTATATGGCCGTATGGTGGCCGCTGGTGAATGGCGCGACTACGGGATTTCCTGCCTGCGCGAAGTGGCGGTGTTTTCGGTGTTTCGTCGGACAGCTGAGAACCCGATGTACCGGATCGAGAAGCGTCCGAAGTTGCGCGGCAAGCAAGGCATGTATGCGGTGATTGGCATGGATGGTCAGGTGCTGCGTCGGGGGCAGGACCTGAAGACGGTGTTGCGCGTGTTGGAACGCAAGCTGATCCGCGCCGTCGAATAAGGTCCGCTGCGCGGACACCATTCACGCTTTGCGGACGCGGGACTGTCTCCCCTTCGAATTCCACGATGGTGTTTCGGATCAGAATACGATCAGGGGCGTTTGCGGCTTTTAATATCGCCGTCGCCTTGTTGTGCGATGCGCTTTATGGCGTTGGCAATAGGCTCTTCAACCACGGCCATATGAAAAGCGTTGGCGTGGATCATGTGGGTTGGGCTGGTCACAAGCGCGACATGACCTTTCCAGAACAGCAAATCCCCGGGTGTGTGTGGCCCACTGGCGTCTGAGAACGCGGACTCTTGTAGGTCGCTGTCGCCAGGACATGGTATGCCTGCCGTCGACAGTGCGATCTGAGCGAGGCCGGAACAGTCAATACCCGCCCGTGTATTGCCGCCCCACAGATAGGGTGTCCCTAGAAAGGCACGGGCGGTTTGAATGGCGTCTGCGGTGTAGGGTAGACGAGAGATCTGTGACTTTGGGACGTGGCCAAAGCTAGTTTCGATGAAATCCGGCGTGTCGGAGAGGGCGGTGAGCCTTGTTCCGAACGTCAGGCTGGCTGTTTCCGGCGATTTGATGTTGGCGTCTGAGTAGGCATGTCCGGCGGGTGCCGTGACGATATGTGTAGGGTCGGTGACGTGGCCGAGTGAAGTGGTGTGGACAAATCCGACATAGCCATCAAGATCGGCGCGTACATAGGCGTGGTTGTCGCTGTTGCCGAGGACAGTGAGCGTCGCGCCGCCGATCAGTTGCCGGTCGCGGGGGCCGTTCGGCCGTGCCAGCAGGTCCACATGGGGCACGATGATTTGCCCCGGCCTTGTTCCGTCCACCAGACGCGGATCAGGGGTGGTTCGCCGATCCGTCATAGGCCCAACATGTCCGGCAGGGCCGCAAACAGCGCACGCGTGCCCTGACCCACGCCACCTTTGGGGCGGCCGGGTGCAGCGCTGGGTTGCCAGCCGTAGATGTCGAAATGCATGTAGCGGCTTTGATCCACAAAGCGGCGTAGGAAGAGGGCCGCCGTGATCGACCCTGCGAACCCGCCCTTGGGCGCGTTGTCGAGGTCGGCGATACCAGGTTCGATCATGGCCTCGTAAGGCGCGTGCAAGGGCATGCGCCAGACCGGGTCGGCGGTAGCGTGCGCGGCAGTTTCGAGGGCAGAAGCGAGATCGGTGTCGTCGGCGTAGTAGGGGGCCAGGTCTGGCCCGACGGCCACGCGCGCCGCGCCGGTGAGCGTCGCCATGGAGATGATAAGGTCGGGATGGTCCTCATCCGCCAATGCCAATGCGTCGGCCAGAACCAGGCGTCCTTCGGCATCGGTGTTGTTAATCTCGACCGTGAGCCCTTTCCGGCTGGTCAGGATATCCTGTGGGCGAAAGGCGTTGCCCGCCACGCTGTTTTCCACCGCCGGGATCAGGACACGCAGCTGGACTGCCAGACCGGTTGCCATGATCATGTGCGCAAGGCCGAGTACGGCGGCAGACCCGCCCATGTCCTTTTTCATCAGCCCCATGGATGCACCGGGCTTCAAGTTTAAGCCGCCTGTGTCAAAGCAGACCCCCTTTCCCACCAGGGTGAGTTTCGGGCCGGTGGTGCCCCACGTCATGTCGATCAGTCGCGGAGCGCGGTCTGCGGCCCGACCAACGGTGTGGATCATCGGGAAATTCTGCGTCAGCAGGTCGTCACCAACTGTAACGCTCACCTGCCCGTTGAATGAGGATGCAAGATCACGGGCGGCTTGTTCCAGATCCGGCGGACCCATGTCCGAGGCAGGCGTGTTGATCAACGTCCGGCTAAGCGCTTCGCCATTGGCGATGGCTTCTATCTGTGCAGCATCTACGCCGTCTGGTGCGACCAGATGGGCACGCATAGGTGGCTGGTCCTTGTACCGGTCGAACCGGTAGCTGGCCAACAGCCAGCCAAGGGCTTCGGTGGCGAGGGCGTCGGCATCAAGGTCGGAGACAAGACTGTACGTCCCTGCCGGCAACTTGGCGGCACCGGCGGCCAGATGAAAACGACCGCGTGCGCGTGTTTGTTCATTGCCGTAGCCAATGACCGCCCCTGCATCATCTGGAAAAAGCAAGGCTTGCCCCAACGCACCCTTGAAGTCGTGTGCCGTCGCCCAATCCTGAACAGACTTGGGCTGTACTTCCAGCCAATTGGGCGCCGCAATCTCATCAAGAACATGGATGGGGCGGCTTGCGTCATCTGGCTTGGCAAAGCTGAGGGTCATAACGGTGAAGGTCCTGCGTCGAGTGTCGCGCAGAGCCTAGACTGTTTGGTTGCTGCCGCAAGTGGTCGTACAGATCACAACGTGATGTTCTGCAAATCCCAGATCGCACTTAGGGATCCTTCTCCGGTGCGCATAAGGCGACCAAGCGTTGCGGCCAGCGCCACCTGATCCCGCGCCTTCGCACACCGAACAACGTCACCCGCGACCGCTGCCAGCACGTCCATGCCAATCTGATCGGCGATAGCGATCATGGATTTGGCTGCGCGGCGCAGATCGTCCAACTCACCGTTGCGGTACAGCCGATCGCAATGCGCCATACGCAAAGCCAACTCTTCCATCGCACGGCAGACGACATCTTCCGCATTCGCGGGGTCCATCTCCCCATAAAGCGCATTCAGGCGGTCATGGTTGACCTGCACCGATTCATGCAACTGAATTTGTGTTACTGTCGACAAAACGTCACCTCTACTCACCCAAAAGTCGGTATGCCCCCACGGCTTGGGTTCGTTATGGGTCAAACACTCTTCCCAAATCGTTATGATGGGTCGGTCTTTTCGCTCGAATTTGACAAGAATTCGGGCTAGTCACCCTGCCAGACAAACAATGACCAGATGAACCGGGGACGCAAATGCACAGGATAAAGCCACTTCCGACCTTCCTTTTGCAGCGGTATCAGGGATGGAAGGCGACGACCTACGCCGAGAATGGGGCTTGGTACAAACGCCTTGCGACCGAAGGGCAACGTCCGCGCGCCATGGTTATCTCCTGCTGCGACAGCCGCGTGAATGTGACGTCGATTTTTGGAGCGGATCAGGGCGAGTTCTTTATCCACCGCAACATTGCGAACCTGGTGCCGCCATTTGAGCCTGATGGAGAGCATCACGGCACATCGGCGGCGGTCGAATATGCCGTCAACGTTCTGGAAGTCGCGCATCTGGTTGTGCTGGGCCATTCCCGCTGCGGCGGCGTGCAGGGTTGCATCGATATGTGTGAAGGTCGGGCACCCGAGCTGGAAGAAAAGGGCAGTTTTGTCGGCCGCTGGATGGATATCCTGCGTCCGAAGTTCCCCGAAGTGGCGGATATGAAAACCCCCGAGGACAAAGCTGAACGGCTTGAGCAGTTGGCCGTCGTGACCTCGATGGAGAATCTGATGTCTTTCCCCTTCGTCGAAGAGCGGGTGAACAATGGCTCTTTGAGCATTCACGGCCTTTGGACAGACATTGCCGAGGGCGGGTTGAAGCAATTCATGGGCAAAACGCTTGATTTCCAACCGGTGTAAGCCGGGACACCCGAGGGGGCAGATTTGGAGCAAATCCTGAGCCTGGCGGCAACAAACCTGTTGTCGCCCATCATCCTGAGTTTCGCGCTGGGCGTGGCCGCATCCTTGGCACGGTCGGATCTGAACATTCCCGAGGCGGTGGCCAAGGGCATGTCGATCTACTTGCTGTTCGCCATTGGTTTCAAAGGTGGCGTGAGCGTGGCTGACCACGGCATTGATGGAACGCTGGCGGCCTCGCTTTTGGCCGGGATCGTGTTGTCGGCGGCCTTGCCGATTGTGGCCTTTGGTTTGTTGCAGGTGATGGGAAACCTGAGCCGCCTGGATGCAGCAGCGGTGGCTGCCCACTATGGCTCGATTTCCATTGTGACCTTTGTTGCGGCCTCCTCGGTTCTGGAAGGCAGCGGAATTGCCGCCGAAGGGTACATGGTGGCCGTTGCCGCGGCTATGGAAGCGCCCGCGATCTTGTCGGCCCTGTGGCTGATCTCTCGCGGTGGGGATAACCGTCGCATGGACCCCGAACTGATGCGCGAGATCCTGTTGAACGGGTCCATCGTGTTGCTGGTCGGCAGTTTCTTGATTGGTTGGATCACCGGCACGGACGGGCTGGCAAAGATCGAGGCGTTTATCGTGTCGCCTTTTCAGGGCGTGTTGTGCCTGTTCCTGTTGGACATGGGGCTGGTTGCGGGGCGCGGCCTGCGCAGTGGATCGGGTGTGTTGCGTCCTGGTGTGCTGACCTTTGGCGTAGTGATGCCTCTGGTCGGCGCTACGTTCGGCTGCCTTACGGGGCTTTTGTTGGGCGTTAGCACTGGAGGTGTGGCATTGTTTATGGTCCTGTCCGCGTCCGCCAGTTACATCGCGGTGCCTGCTGCGATGCGCGTGGCCTTGCCCGAAGCCAATCCGTCCATCTACCTGACCCTGTCGTTGGGGGTCACGTTTCCATTCAATCTGACGCTGGGTATTCCGATCTATGTCGCCGTCGCCAGCGCGCTGACCGGAGGATAAGCCATGCAAACGCACAAGGCGAAACGCGTTGCCATCATCATCGAACAGGTGATGCAGAGCCGATTGACGGATGCCATGACGGAGGCAGGTGTGACTGGTTGGACCGTACTGCCAGTTCTGGGCGGGTCAGGTCAGTCCGGTACATGGAGCCGTGAGGGTCAGGTGAGCCGCGGAACGGGCATGGTGCAAGTGATCTGCGTCATCCGGCCGGAGCGATTGGACGCATTGTTGGATGCGGCTTTTGCCGTGGTCGAAAGACATATCGGGATTGTCACAGTCGGTGATTGCGAAGTGCTCAGGGCCGAGCGGTTCTAAAAAAGGGGCGATGCCTCTCGTCGGATGCACCGCCCAATCCACTCGTTACCTCACTCATCCGCGCGCCGCTCACCAATTCACCGGTTCTTTCGCCGCACAGAAGTCTTGTTTCGACGATCCAGCACAGAGTGCGCTGCCGTCGAAGATGTGATGCGCTCGCCAAGGTCGACTTCGGTTGTCGTGGTCGATCTTGCGGCGCTGTCCCGCCATCAACCTGCGCAGGATCACTCTCTCAAAGCGAAGTTACCGATTTCTTTCCCGGAACCGGCATAGCCTTGAAAACATCACTGCGATTTCGAAAACTGTTCGAAATCAGACAATTGGTTGACGCGTCACTTCGCTAAACTTCAATACATCTGCCAAAGCCACTTGGCCTTCGGGCAGTGGCTTTGTCGTATTAAGCTGAGCGCATAAGGTCGCTTGAACTGCTCTAGCGCAGCACTTTGTCCTCGGGCCAGGTGAGTTCGGTTCTGATCGCGATGCTTTGTGTTTCCCCAGCAGGTACCGCCAGTTGCCATTCAAGGATGCCGCGCTGATCGTCCACCGTGCTAACGTCCGGCGCAGGTGAGGCGGACCAATCGATGACAAGGTCCTCTTGTTCCGAATAGGGAACGACGTCACGCAAGGTCACGTCCCAAGCTTGGCTTGTCAGGTTCTCCACCTCGATCCGCACGTCTTCTGTTTCCTCGTTCGAACGTGAGATGATCCCGCGATCGCCTTCATTGCGGTCAAGCACGGTGCGGGTCAGGCGCAAAACGTCGATGCGGCCAAAGAAGACATCCGCTTCGGCGTTTGGAGGCAGCACTCCGACTTGTGTGTTGCCGACAAGCTGCCCGTCAACATACAGCAATGCCCGCCCCGGCAGCAGGATTTCAGTGCTGGTATTGGTGACGTTTGCCAATCGGAATGCGGTGTCGTCAAAGCGCGGGATCGCGCGTGCACTCAGGGTGGCATCCATGGACAAGGTGTCCAACGCGATTTCAAGTTCTTCGCTCTGCGCACGGATCGTAACGGGGGCGGGTAGCGTATAGGTTACGCTGATGCCTTCGAAGTTCGCGGTGGCGGCAGCCTCTTGGACAATGACAGGTGATTCTATTTTGGGTTCTGCGGCGGCTCGCGGGCTGTCGGACTGTATCCGCAACAGTTCACGTTTCTGGGTCACAGGATCCTCGATCCGGCGCAGTTGTGGCCACAACTGACTGGGCTCGGACTGAGCAAAAGGTTCAAGCGTGGACAAGGTTAGCTGAATGTCCGTCCAATCCTCGTTGGTGAATTGCGAGATGACGGCACTGCGCGCGATGGATAGGGATGTCTCGTCGACCAAATCGAAGGCATAGGTTGGTGCCCAAGACACCCCGCCAGTGATGTAGGACAGATCGAGTGTTGCTTCGACCGATTGCGGGACGCTTACATTCAACGCGAGCGTTGCTGGCGCCGTGTTGGTCGGCGTTACGGCATCAAGCACTGCCTGCGCCTGGGCGACGGCGAACTCGAGGTCGGGCCGCTCGCGTTGCAATTTCCGTACTTCGACCTCGGCACCTCGCATGGCTGCGCGTGCTGCGGTTCCATCGCTTGCAATCAATTGCCCAATGGCCCGCAGCATATCCACATCTGCCGCTGTATCCTCGGGAACCGTCAGACCGTTTAAGAAGTCTATCTGATCCTGCGCCGCTTGGGCCGAGGCCCTCGCCAGTGCAATCTTGTCGTCAAGGAGGGCCAAGGCTTCGGTGGCTTCGTCCAATGCAGCCTTGGCGGCCACCCATTCAGGGGTGCG
>NZ_JBYNDP010000088.1:0-16832 GCF_059783535.1 Tateyamaria sp.
TGAGCGCCATGGCACGTTTCGAAGGAAAATCCGTGATCGTCACAGGCGGCAACAGTGGCATCGGGCTGGCAGCAGCAAAGATGTTCGCCGCTGAAGGGGCGCAAGTCGCCATTACCGGGCGGTCAGAAGAAAAGCTGACCGCTGCAAAAGCGGAAATCGGCGGAGATGTACAAGGCAAATCGGTGGACATGACCTCGGTTGATGAGATCGGCACCTTTGTCGGGGAAGTCGCTGCAAAGCACGGCAAAATCGACATTGTGGTGGCAGCCGCAGGTGGTGCGCAAGTGCGTCCCTTTGAAATGATGGACGAGGCGCTGTTCGACGACGACCTCGACCGGAATTTCAAGGGTGCATACTTCACCGCGCAGAAAGCACTGCCGCATGTGCTAGAGGGTGGATCCTTTGTCTTCCTCGGCTCCGCTGCGGGCTCCAAGGGTTTTGCCGCGATGAGCGTCTATGGCCCTTCGAAGGCCGCTTTGCGCGGGCTTGTGCGGACCTTGGCCACTGAGCTTTCACCCAAAGGCATCCGTGCCAACGTCGTGTCGCCCGGTCCAATTCCCACGCCCGGCATGGACCGTCTCGGCCTTCCGCCTGAACAAATCGAGGGCGTTAAGCAGGAGTTTGTGCGGCAGGTGCCACTGTCTCGCATGGGTTCCGTCGATGACATCGCAAACGCGATCACATTCCTCGCGTCCGATCAGGCCGCCTACATCACCGGGACCGAACTCGCCGTTGATGGCGGGCACGCTCAGGTCTGATCCAGACGTTACTAGTCTGGCCGTGGTGCCCTCCCCGCCACGGCCAGCAAAACCCAATCCAGAAGGTCACTCAGTCATGCGCGCCATCGGCTTTTCCAAAAACCTGCCAATTGACGACAGCAATGCGCTGATCGCAATTGATCTGCCTCAGCCGGTGGCAAAAGACCGCGAGCTGCTGGTCGAAATCCAAGCCGTGTCTGTCAATCCGGCCGATGCGAAGCTGCGGCAGATACTCCCTCCGTTGGACGACGGGCATCACGTGCTTGGCTTCGACGCTGTTGGTCGTGTGGTTTCCACCGGACACGGCGTGGCAGAATTCAACGCGGGAGATATCGTATGATACGCGGGCGTTCTCGGGCGCCAAGGCTCAAGTGCTGAAATGCAGATCGTTGATGAGCGGATCGCGTCGAACGCGCCGACGAACATTCCCGCCGAAGACGCTGCGGCGTTGCCACTGACATCCATCACTGGCTGGGAAATCCTCTTTGACCGTTTCGGCCTGACCCATCGTGGTGGGGAAGGCCAGACACTGCTGATCGTCGGTGGTGCAGGCGGCGTGGGGTCCATCTTGATCCAGTTGGCGCGACAGCTCACCAGCCTGACCATCGTGGCAACGGCATCTCGGCCGAAGACCCGCAAGTGGGTCAAGGAGATGGGGGCGCATCACGTCATCGACCATTCGGGCGACATGAAAGTGCAGCTTGAAAAGAAAAACCTCAGTGTAGGCCTGATCGCAGGCCTGAATGCGACGGAAACCCACTTCCCAGCTTATGCGGAGATCATTGAACCACAGGGCAAGCTGGTTCTGATCGACGACCCTGATCCCAAAACCATCGACATCTCGCTACTCAAAATGAAATCGGTCGCTCTGGTCTGGGAGTTCATGTTCACGCGCCCGATGTTCGGTACGTCTGACATGCACAAGCAAGGCATCTATCTCGGTCAGACCGCCGCGATGATCGAAGATGGCACGCTAAAAACCACTGCAACCAAGAATTTGGGCCCTCTCACGGTTGAGACGCTTCGCAAAGCGCACGCGATTGCCGAAAGCGGCACAGCTGTGGGCAAGACCGTCCTCGGCAAACCCCAAATCTGACCCTCCACGCATCGAAAGGCTTTCCCCATGACACCTTCCATTAACCGCCGTGACCTTCTGAAAACCGCTGCCATTGCAGCCGGTGCGGGCGTCACGCTGCCGGCGCCGATGGCGCAAGCTCAAACCGTTGTGGATGACGGGCCTTATGGCCTCCAAATCTCGGCTGAGTTTCCGTTCGAGAAGAAGCGTGTTTCCGTGAACGGGTCGGAAATGGCCTATGTCGATGAGGGCGAAGGGCCTGTGGTCCTGTTCCTGCACGGCAATCCGACGTCATCCTATCTTTGGCGGAACATCATCCCATACGTGAAAGGCGACTATCGCGCTATCGCACCGGATCTAATTGGGATGGGTGACAGCGACAAACCCGAGATCGGGTACACCTTCGCGGAGCACGCAACCTATCTGCACGGTTTCATCGCGGCGCTTGAACTGACAGATATCACGCTTGTGATCCACGATTGGGGGTCCGCCCTGGGGATGCGCTATGCGCGCCTGAACCCCGACAACGTGCGGGCCATGGCGTATATGGAAGCCATCGTCCCGCCTTCGATGCCCATTCCAAGCTATGAAGCCATGGGCGAAACTGGCGAGCTGTTCCGCGCGCTGCGCACGCCCGGTCAGGGCGAGCAGATGGTTCTTGATGGCAACTTCTTTGTCGAAGAGGTTCTGCCAAATTTTGGTGTGTCGCGCACGATGACCGATGCGGAAATGGAGGCTTACCGCGCCCCATACCCGACCCGCGAAAGCCGTTTGCCCACGCTGCAATGGCCACGTGAAATCCCCATCGGCGGCGAACCCGAAACCACGACGGCCGGGATCGTCGCAAACGGCGAATGGCTCTATTCGAGCGAGATTCCGAAGCTGCTTTTCTATGCCACGCCCGGCGTTCTGACTCCGGAACCGGTCGTCGCTTACATGGTGCAAAACGCGCCCAACCTGGAAGTTCGCTTCCTGGGGCGTGGGCTGCACTTCCTCCAGGAAGACCACCCCGACCTGATTGGGGCAGGCATCCACGACTGGCTGCGCCGCAACGCATCCTGATCGCCACATCAAACTGAAAGACCAAGACCATGAATATCGAACTTTGGGCCCTGCTTGTCACGGGTATAATGACCTACCTCACAATCCTGTTTCAACAGCTCAACATGTCTGCGAGCCAGGGCAGCGCTCACAGCCTGTCCAACCGCGACACCGAGATTGACGAAACGCCTCTGGCGGGCCGCCTTCGCCGCGCCGCGAAAAACGGCACGGAGGCTGTGGCAGTCTTTGCGCCGCTGGTGATTGTCAGTCAGATCGAAGGTGTCTCCAACGCCTGGACCGAATACGCCGCAATCGCCTTCATGACTGCGCGGGTCCTGTATCTTCCTGCTTACACTATGGGCCTCGTCCCGATCCGCACGATGGTTTGGTCGCTCGGCTTTTTCGCTCTGCCATTCTACGTCGCCGGCTTCTTCATCGGCTACTGATGTCAAAATCGGGTCGGGCCTCACGATGAAGGCTCGACCCCTCTTTTGCGAGGCACCTGCGGAATGAAACACGAAGAGTTTGTCACCAGACAGAAGCACATCGTGCTCGATGGTGTTGCACACCTTCCTGTCGAGATTGCTTTTACGGATATGGGGGGCGGGCCGCCGTTGATCCTGATGCACGGCATCCCGACGTGGTCATTCCTTTATCACGAAGTAATCGACCATTTGGCCCAGACCAACCGCGTTATTGCGCCAGACTTCATTGGACACGGCATGTCTGATCAGCGCGATCAATTCGACCGTTCGTTGCGCGCACAAAGAGACATGATCATCTCCCTCATGGACGCGCTTGACCTTGGCAGCGCTACGCTTGTCGGTGGTGGGGTCGCACTGATTATGGCCATCGAAAACCCCGACCGTGTGAATAAATTGGTGCTTTCGAACATCGTTGCCTATGACAGTTGGCCCATCGACGACATGATCAACGTCGGCCATCCTGACTGGGCGCGAAAGTCCAACGACGAAATCCGCGACTTCCTTATTGGAGGTTTCGATGACGGCTTATCGCGCAAGGAACGCCTCACTCCGGAATTCATAGAAGGCATCATTGCGCCTTACATTACGGATGCAGGAAAAGTTAACCTTGTGCGCAATGCTTCGGGGCTGAACACCAGTCACACGACCATGCTGGTCGGGCGTCACCACAAGATTTCCGCTGACACGCTGCTGGTCTGGGGCGAAGACGATCCTTGGCAGCCCGTCTCTGATGGCGAGCGCCTGGTCAACGACATTCCGAACGCCCAGCTTATTCGGGTCAAGAACGCCTCCCATTGGATCCCACAAGACGCCGCCGAAGACTGGCTCGCTCCAGTTCAGCCTTTCGTCAGCGCGTCTGCTTGAAATCTCTCCCAACCTCCCAATGACGCGGATGAAGGGCTTCTTTGGTGCCACTGTCGGCGTCGGCTCTTGAAGCGCTCGGACAGGAGGATCACCATGTCTTTGACATCTGAACTGGCGGCCTATCGTAAAAAGTCGGACAAAGAGCTGTTTCCCGAAACGCGCCGCATCCTGCAAGAGGCCGCCGCTGATCTCTACAAGAAGAAGGCCGGCGAACGTGCTCTCGGTGTGGGCGACAAATTCCCCTACGCGGTACTGATTGACCATCTTGGGCAGTCCTGAAGCTTCAACGATGCGTTTGCTGAGGGATCGCTTCTTGTCGTCTTCTATCGCGGCGGGTGGTGTCCGTACTGCAATTTGGAGCTTCGCGCCTATCAGTCGATGCTGCCGGATATCGTGGGCAGTGGCGGAAAACTAGTGGCGGTATCCCCCGGAAGCGCCGGACGGCTCTCTGACCACCATCGAGAAGAATGCGTTGGAGTTTCCTGTCCTCACAGACACGCGAAATGACCTTGCTCAGGCGCTTGGCATCGTGATCGAGATGACAACCGAGCTTCATGGTCTCATGGCAGGCTATGACCTCGATCTTTCAAAGAAGAACGCTGATACCGGCTGGACTCTTCCCATTCCCGCGACCTTCGTGGTGGCGCGCGATGGAACGATTGAGTTTGCGCATGTGGACCGAGACAGGTCATATGTGCACCGACTGGCGGCAGGAATTCATCGCTGCTCAGCGACACGCTCGGCGTCTCCATGCTGGTGGATGCAATCAACAACCGCAAACCCTCCGAGGCGTCTTCCGCACGGGCGATGACGGGGCCTACCACTTCAAAGGGGTGAAGCCGAAATACCATCCCATCCCCGACGACGGCCCCGTGGGCAAGCTAATGGGCGTGCTGGGCCGTCACCCACATCGGCCCGCGCATCTGTACTACATCCTCGAAGCCGACGGGTTCGAGACGCTGACGACCCGCATTTTTGATCTCGACGACCCCTACATCCATTCGGACGCGGTGTTCGGTGTCAAGGAAAGCCTGATGGCGAAATTCGACCTGATCGAAGATCCGGACAAGATCGCTGAGGCGGGCATGGACGGCCCCTACTACGAGGTCGTGCACGACTTCGTCTTGGCCCGCATCTAAGATTCGTCTCTCCGAAGGGGGCTGACTGCCCCCTCGGCCTTTGGCCTGACCCCCGAGGATTTTCCGCAACAGGGAAGAATCGAGGCTGCGGTGCTTGCTTCCCTGTTTCAAAAAACCCTCCCCGAAGGACTGATCCGCCACCCGCGCCGACGCTTTCCATTTGACAGATCGACCTTCCACTGGCTCACATGCCTCAAACACCGAACGGAAGGACAGACCATGATGAGAACCCGCGCCGCCGTTGCCCTCGAAGCTGGCAAACCGCTTGAAATCATGGAGGTGAACCTCGACGGCCCCCGCAAGGGCGAGGTTCTGGTCGAGATAAAGGCGACCGGCCTGTGCCACACGGATGAATTCACCCGCTCAGGCGCCGACCCCGAAGGGATATTCCCCGCCATCCTCGGCCACGAAGGTGCGGGCGTGGTCATCGAAGTCGGCGAAGGCGTCACCACGCTGGAAGTGGGCGACCACGTCATCCCGCTCTACACGCCTGAATGTCGCGAATGCGAATACTGCCTGAACCCGAAAACGAACCTCTGTCAGAAGGTGCGCGCGACCCAAGGACAGGGCCTGCTCCCCGACGGCTCCACCCGCTTCTCCATGCTCGATGGCACGCCCATCCACCACTACATGGGCTGCTCCACCTTCGCCAACCACACGGTCGTGCCCGAAATCGCGCTGGCCAAGGTCCGCAAGGACGCGCCTTTTGACAAGATCTGCTATATCGGCTGCGGCGTCACCACCGGCATCGGCGCGGTGATCAACACGGCCAAGGTGGAAATCGGCTCCCGCGCCATCGTCTTCGGCCTCGGCGGCATCGGCCTCAACGTGATCCAGGGGCTGAAAATGGCAGGCTGCGACCAGATCGTGGGCGTCGACCTCAATGACAGCAAGGTCGAGATGGCGGAACATTTCGGCATGACCGACTTCGTGAACCCCTCCAAGGTCGAGGGCGACATGGTTGCGCACCTCGTGGACCTCACCAAGGGCGGGGCGGATTATACCTTCGATGCCACCGGCAACGTGGACGTGATGCGCACGGCGCTGGAAGCGGCGCACAAGGGCTGGGGGGAATCGATCATCATCGGCGTCGCCCCGGCGGGCGCCGAAATCTCGACCCGGCCCTTCCAACTGGTCACGGGCCGCGTCTGGCGTGGCACGGCCTTCGGCGGGGCCAAGGGGCGCACCGACGTGCCGAAAATCGTGGACTGGTACATGGACGGCAAGATCGAGATCGATCCGATGATCACCCACAAACTCACGCTGGACGAAATCAACCACGGCTTCGACCTTATGCACGAGGGCAAGTCGATCCGCGCCGTCGTCGAGTTTTGACCGCACAGAGTTTCGTCGTCTTGCACGACGTCGCCACCGGCGTCGAGCAGGTTGTCCATGAAACACCCGACCTGATCGAAGCACCGAACTGGTCCCCTTGTGGGACCTTTTTGGTTCTGAACGGCGGGGGGCGGGTGTTTCGCCTGACCCTTGCTGATGGTGCCATTCACTGGATCGACACCGGGTCGCTCAACGCCCTGAACAACGATCACGGCATTTCGCCCGACGGCAAAACGCTGGTGGTCAGCGAAAGCCCGGGGCGCGGCACGTCCTGTATCTACACATTGCCCATCACGGGCGGTGCGCCACAGCGGGTGACGCCGCTGGTTCCATCCTATTTTCACGGCTGGTCGCCAGATGGCGCGACGCTGACCTACACGGCGCTGCGCGATGGCCTGTTCCAAATCTTCACCATCCCGGTCACGGGCGGGGATGAAACGCAACTGACCGCCGGACCCGGGCACAAGGATGGCCCGGATTATTCAGCCGATGGGCAATGGATCTGGTTCAACTCGGATCACCACGGTGCGACGCCGGATATCTGGCGCATCCGCACCGACGGCTCGGACTTGCAGCAGATGACGGATGACGCGCGGGTCAACTGGTTCCCGCACCCTTCGCCGGACGGGCGTCATGTGCTATACTTGGCCTATCCCGAAGATGTTGAGGGCCACCCCCGTGGCGAAGAAGTTGCACTGAAGCTGATGCCGCAGGACGGCGGTGCGGCACGAACCCTAGTTGAATTTTATGGCGGGCAGGGATCAATCAACGTGCCCAACTGGTCGCCGGACGGAACACGTTTCGCCTATGTGCGCTATGCGCGCACCTAAATGACTTGGCGTCATATCCATCTCGATTGGCGCGATCTGCAAGTTACTATCCGGTAGCCCTGACCTATCTTCTAAGTGAAATCGATCCAATCAGGAGCACGTGATGAAACTCACGGTCAACGGAACAGAACACGAGGTGGATGTCGAAGATGACATGCCCCTGCTTTGGGTCCTGCGGGACGAGCTAAACATCAAGGGCGTGAAATACGGCTGCGGTGTCGCGCAATGCGGGGCCTGCACGGTCCATATCGACGGCGAAGCGGTGCGCTCTTGCCAGACCGCAGCGGCGGATGTTTGGGGCGATGTCACCACGATCGAAGGGCTCGGCACTCCCGACGCCATGCACGCCGTACAACAGGCGTGGGTGGAACATCAGGTGGCCCAATGCGGCTACTGTCAGTCCGGCCAGATGATGCAGGCAGCATCCTTGCTGGCGATCAACCCGGCGCCAACAGATGCGGATATTGATGACGCGATGAACGGCAATCTCTGCCGTTGCGGGACCTATCCACGTATCCGGGCCGCCGTCAAAACCGCCGCCACCAAACTGCAGGAGGTGTAATCATGGGCCGCATCGGAAAAATCGCGCGTCGCACCTTTCTTGTGGGCTCAGCCGCCGTTGTTGGTGGGGTCGCCTTTGGCTACTACGCCTACAAGCGTCCTGTCTCCAACCCGCTCTTGAACGATCTGGCAGAAGGTGAGGCGGCGCTGACGCCATATGTCAAAATCGACAGCGCAGGCATCACGCTCATCACCCCGCGTGCCGACAGCGGGCAGGGGGCCTATCACGTGCAGGCCGCCCTGATTGCGGAAGAACTGGATGTTGAACTGGATCAGGTCAGTGTCGATCCCGGTATGCCTGACCCGGCCTATTACAACACGGCGTTGAGCGCCGAGGCCGCACCCTTCCGATCCACCGATGACGGTTTTGCCGCCGACACGACGCGCGGGATCATGGACGCCATGATGAAGTTCATGGGCATGCAGATCACCGGCGGGTCTACCACCGTGCCCGACAGCTTTGAAAAGCTGCGCCTTGCCGGGGCCGTCGCGCGCGAGACGTTGAAGGCAGCGGCAGCGCAACAGACGGGGGCGAATGTCGCAGATCTCAAGACGGAAAAAGGCGCTGTGATCCTGCCCGGTGGTGGCACGCTTGCCTATACCGAATTGGCGGCGACTGCGGCGACGATGGACCCGGTCAACGATGTGGTCCTGCGTGATCCCTCGACCTGGCGGCTTGTCGGGAAAGAGATGGAGCGCGTTGATATCCTCGCCAAATCCACGGGCACACAACGCTACGGCATCGACTTCGAAGTCGAAGGTGTGGTGCATGCCTCGGTCCGGACCAGCCCGCGCCGTGGCATGATGAACGGCTTTGACGCCGAAGCCGCGCGCGAGATGCGTGGCGTGATCGACGTGGTGCAGGTGACGGATGGTGTCGCGGCTGTGGCGGACAACACTTGGCGGGCCATTCAAGCGGTGAATGCCATTGATGTCGATTGGGGCCCGGCGCCCTATCCGGCCGAGCAGGACGCGCATTGGCAGGCCCTGTCCGACAGCTTCAACGCGGATCAGCAAGACAGCCGTTTCCGTGATGACGGAGACGTGGACGCTGTATTGGAAGGCGCCGAGGTGATCGAAGCCGAGTACCGCGCGCCCTATCTCGCCCACGCGCCGTTGGAGCCGATCTCGGCCGTTGTGCAGGTCACGGAAACCCGTGCGGATGTGTGGACCGGCACCCAGATCCCGCGCTTTGTGCAGACCAATGTGGCGAAGCTGACCGGGCTCGATGCCGATCAGGTGTTCGTCCACGTGCTCATGATGGGCGGCAGCTTCGGTCATCGTCTTGAGGACCGGGTCGTGCGCGAAGCCACTGAAATTGCAGTGCAAATGAAGGGTACACCCGTTAAGCTGACCTATAGCCGCGAAGAAGACACGATCCAGAACGACACCCGCCAAATCGCCATGGCGCGCGGGCGCGGTGCGGTGAAGGATGGCAAGGTTGAAGCCTATGACCTCGGCATCGCCATGCCCTCGGTCATTGCCAGCCAGATGGGCCGCCAGGGTTTACCAGTCCCGGGCCCCGACCTGCAAATCGTCGCTGGCGCGTGGGAACAGCCGATGCAAATTCCCAACTACCGCGTCACCGGCTTCCGCGCGCCCGAGCTTGCGCCAATCTCAAGCTGGCGGTCGGTGGGGGCGTCGACCAACGGGTTTTTCCACGACGTGTTTCTGGACGAACTGATCCACGCCGCAGGTGCCGATCCGATGGAGGAACGGATGCGGTTGTGTTGGCATGATCCGTCCCGCAAGGCCTTGGAGGCCGTCGCCGAAATGTCCAATTGGGGCAATGACTTGGGGCCAAACAAGGGGCGTGGCGTTGCGTTCTGCATGTCCTTCGGCGTCCCCACAGCGGAAGTTGTCGAGGTCACGAACGTGGACGGTGCGATCAAGATCGATAAGGTCTGGGTGGCCGCCGAAGTGGGCCGGGTGATCGACCCGATCAACTTTGAAAACATGGTGCAGGGCGGGATTGTCTGGGCGCTGGGTCATGCCATGAACTCCGAGATTACGTATTCCGATGGCATGGTCGAGCAGCGGAATTACTATGATTTCGAAGGCATGCGCCTGTCGCAAGCGCCCGAGATTTTCGTGCGTGGACTGGAGAATGGCGACACCGTGCGCGGCATGGGGGAACCCATGGTTCCACCGGCGGCAGCCGCGCTGTCCAACGCGATCTTTGCGGCGACTGGGCAGCGGGTTCGTGAGATGCCCATGAACAAGCATATCGATTTTGTTTGAGTTTCGGGGCGCACCGATAGGTGCGCCTTACAGATGAAGAAAGGGCAAAGGCGCAGGTTTACCTGCGCCTTACTTTTTGCGTTGTCCCCGCAGGGACAGGTTTTGTATACATTTTGTATGCAATCTGATTCGTCGCCCAAATCCAATGCCTATTACGCCCTTGTGGCGGGCATTCTGACATTGGAGCTTCCCCCGGGTGCGGACCTTGATGAGGCGAAGCTATGTGCGGAGCATGGCTTGTCCCGCACGCCGATGCGCGAAGTGCTGCGACAGCTTGCGGGTGAGGGATATGTCACCCTACGCCAGAACCGGGGCGCGCAGGTGTCGGAGATGTCCCATGCCTCCCTCCGCGCCTTTTTCATCGCAGCGCCGATGATCTATGCGGCCATCCTGCAGCTCGCGGCAGAGAACCGGGCGCCGGCGCAGGTCGTGGAACTGGCTCAAGCGCAAGACGTCTTTATCCGTGCGCTGCGCAATGGCTCGACAGCTGATCGCGCGCTGGCCAATGACCGCTTTCACCGCATCACGGGCGAGATGGCGGACAATCCGTTCCTGCTGCCCAGCTTCAACCGGTTGCTGCTGGACCACGCCCGCATCTCGATGACCTTCTACGCCCCGCGCACGGATGCGGACAAAGACACGATCAAAACGGCCCGTGATCACCACGAACAGATTATCGAGGCCATCGACGCGCGGGACGCAACGCGGGCCGGAGAATTGGCGCAGGCGCACTGGGCGCTGTCGCGTGACCGGATTGCGCAATTTGTCATGCCCGGCGGTCTTGATCTGCCGCTGGGCCCACCCCCACAGGAGGCGCGCCTATGACGCCCATCATGGAGTTCAACGGGATCTACACCCCCGTTGTCACCCCGTTCAACGCGGACTATTCGCCCGACTTCGGAGCCTTGGACGCTGTTCTTGAACGGTTGATCGCGGCGGGCGTGCACGGCCTGATTTCGGGCGGATCGACGGGCGAGAATTATGCCATGACCGTTGCCGAACGGCTGGATGTGGCCGAACGCACGATCAAAACCGTGGCGGGCCGGGTGCCGGTGATCATGGGCACTGGCGCGATGCTGCCCGCTGACAGCATGGCGCTGGCAATGGGCGGCAAGGGTATGGGGGCCAATGCGCTGCTGGTGGCCACGCCGCCCTATGCGGTGCCAACAGAACGAGAGAATGCACTGGCCGCCCTTGCCATCGACAGGGCCGTCGATTTGCCCATCATGCTTTATAACTATCCGGGACGGATGGGTGTGAATATGGGCGAGGAATTCCTCGACCGCGTGGGACGGTCCCGGAATTTCTGTGCGATCAAGGAAAGTTCGGGTGATATCAACCGTGTGCACCTGTTGGCGCGGGATTACCCGCATATCCAGATGTCCTGTGGCATGGACGATCAGGCGCTGGAATTCTTTGCCTGGGGGGCAAAGAGCTGGGTCTGTGGTGGATCGAATTTCCTGCCTGACGAACATATCGCCTTGTGGCGTGCCTGTGTGGTCGAGGGGAATTTCGACAAGGGCCGCCGCATCATGTCGGCCATGATGCCGCTGATGCGGGTGTTGGAGCAGGGCGGCAAGTTCGTGCAATGCATCAAGTACGGTGTGACCTTCCAGGGCATTGAGACGGGCGCGATCCGGCCGCCGCTCAAGGCGCTGAACAAGGATGACAAGCGCGCGCTGGAACAGGTGATCCGCGTGCTGAAGACCACCATCGCGCAGATCGAGGCGGAGGGATAATCCATGCTGACGACAGAAGAATACAAGGCCATAGCTGCAGATCTGAGCCCGGCCACAAGCGCTTTTATCGACGGTGGGTTCCGGCCCGCGATGTCCGGCAAGACATTTGATAGCGTGAACCCCGCGACGGGGGGTGTGATTGCGAAAGTGTCGGCCTGCGGGCCGGAAGATGTGGATTTTGCCGTGCTCAAAGCGCGTGAGGCGTTTGACGATGGCCGCTGGTCGCGATTGCACCCAAGCGACCGCAAGGATGTGTTGATCCGGCTGTGCAAACTGATGACGCGCAATGCCCGTGAATTGGCCGTGCTGGAAAGCGTGGACAGTGGCAAGACGATCTTTGATTGCGAGACGGTGGACGTGCCCGAGGCTATTCATTGCATCAAGTGGCATGCGGAAGCCATCGACAAGATTTACGATTCCGTCACGCCTGCTTCGGATGATCATATTGCGATGGTGGTGCGCGAGCCTGTCGGTGTTGTGGGGTTGGTTCTGCCCTGGAATTTCCCGCTGTTGATGATGGCGTGGAAGATCGGGCCTGCGCTCGCCTCTGGCTGTTCGGTGGTGTTAAAACCTGCCGAGGAGACATCATTGACGGCCTTGCGGTTGGCTGAGCTGGCGATGGAGGCCGGTGTGCCGCGCGGGGTTATGAACGTGGTGCCGGGGCATGGTCCGGATGTGGGGGAACCCATCGGCCGCCATATGGACATCGACATGGTCAGCTTCACCGGGTCGACCGAAACGGGCATGAAGTTCTTGAGCTATGCAGCCGAATCTAATGCGAAAGAGGTCGTGTTGGAAATGGGCGGCAAGAACCCCTGTGTGGTCATGGATGATGCCGAAAACCTTGACCGTGTGGCGCAGCACATCGTCAACGGCGCATTCTGGAACATGGGTGAAAACTGTTCCGCCATCTCTCGTCTGATCGTGCACGAGGATGTGCGGGAGGACCTGCTGGCGCGGATCGAGGCCCATATGCGCCATTTGCCCGTGGGCGATCCGCTGGACCCCGAGACGCGGCAAGGCGCGTTGGTGAGTGGTTCGCATTTTGATAAAGTCTGTGGATATGTGGAAAAAGCGGGGGATATCCTTGTGGGTGGGGTGGTGGATAAACCTTATGTCTCTCCAACCGTTGTCTCAGCCGCGTCGGATAATCCCTTGGTACGGGACGAGATTTTTGGCCCGGTCCTTGCGGTGATCCCCGTGGCGTCGTTTGACGAGGCTATGGCGGTTGCCAACGACACGTCCTATGGTTTGTGTGCGTCCCTGTTTACCGCCAACGCCAAGCGTGCCCTGCGCGGGGCGCGGATGTTGCGGGCGGGGACCGTGACCGTCAATGCGTATGGAGAGGGTGACATTGCGACACCGTTCGGGGGCATGAAGATGTCGGGCTTTGGTGGGCGCGACAACGGGGTGCAGGCCCATGATCAATACACCCAGATCAAGACCATCTGGGTGGACCTGTCCGATGATGCAGACGAGGCCGTGGAATGAGATATGCCGCGCGCCGCTTGCCACGGCATCGCGGTCCAGCAGGGTGGGCGGAAATATTGGGGCCGGGGCCGTCCTTTCCCCGGCTTGAGACCCAGGTGACGGCGGATGTGGCCGTTGTGGGCGCTGGTTTTGCGGGACTGTCGGCGGCGCGGCGCGTGTTGCAGCACTGGCCGCAGGCGCGGGTTGTTGTGTTGGATGCCTGGCGCGTGGCGGATGGCGCGGCGGGGCGCAATTCCGGGTTCATGATTGATCTGCCGCATGATCTTGCGTCCGACGATTATGCAGGCGCCGGTGACGATCGCACGATGACGCGGCTGAACCGCGCGGCCATCGCCTATGCCCGTGATGCGGTGGATGAATACGGGATTTCGCCGGATTACTTCGACCCCGTGGGCAAGGTGAATGGGGCCGCGACAGAGGCGGGGGATGCGCATAACCAGAGCTATGCCAAGCATCTGGAGGCGTTGGGAGAATCCCATGAGTGGTTGGATGCCGCGGCGATGAAAGAGTTGACCGGTTCGGCGCATTACCGTTCGGGCCTGTACACGCCGGGCACCGTTATGTTGCAGCCTGCGGGATATGTGCGCGGGCTGGCAGCGGGTTTGGCCCGTGGGGCGGAAGTGTATGATCGTAGCCCGGTTCTGCGTTTTGAACGCACAGGGCGGGACTGGGTGTTGCGGGCGCCCAAAGGGTCGGTCACGGCCGAGCGCGTGATCCTTGCGGTGAACGGGCATTTGGAGAGCTTTGGTGTGGCTGAGGGGCGGCTCGTGCAGTTGTTCCTGTTTGCGTCGATGACCGAGGAGCTGGATCCCAAGGCTGTCGGCGGTGCGCCGCGTTGGGGTGTGACGCCATCCGATCCCATGGGCACAACGGTGCGCCGGATCGATACGGGGCAGGGTGGGCACCGGATTGTCACCCGCAATTGTGCGGTGGTGCGGCCAGGCATGCACCCGACGGACCGCGACATGGGGCGGGCGGCACGCGCCCACGCCCGCGCCTTTGCTGCGCGGTTCCCGCATTTGACTGGTGTGCGTCAGGCGCAGGTGTGGGGCGGGCATTTGTGCCTGTCCCTGAACGGTGTGGCCCATGCACGCGAGATCGAGCAGGGGCTGTTCAGTGCCTGCGTGCAGAACGGGCTTGGTACGGCGCGGGGGACGCTGACGGGAATCGCAGCAGCGGATCGGTGTTGTGGTCAGCCATCCGAGATTGCCGACTATTTCGAAGCGGAAGCAGAGCCAAAACGTCTGCCGCCGCAGCCTTTTGCGACCTTTGGTGCGAATGCTTACCTGCGTTGGAAGGAATGGCGGGCAGGTGAAGAATAGCGGAAAGCCAACTTTGTCTGCGTCTGACGCACAGGTTTTAGATAAAAAATTTCATAAATCAGATATATCATCATTTTACACACATTTGTTCCACATATCAGTGGTCCTGGTTCAACGCATCTGCCGCCGGTATCTCCCGCTCCCGCCTTGCGATGTAGTCGTGCAGCGCGTCATCGACGGCTTCATCCAATCTTGGCTCCTCATAGGTTGCCAAAAGGTTGACGGCATGGGCGAGGGCGCGTTCCGTGATCTCTTTTGATCCTTCGGCCTGCCACTGCTCGATCGAGTTGTTGTCGAAGAGGTCCGGCATGAAAAAGGCCGTCTGAAAGTTCTCTTGCGTGTGGGGATGGCCCAGATAGTGCCCCCCGGGGCCGACATCCGGCACGGCAGCCAGAGCGACCTCGAAGTCGTGCCATTTGAGGCCTTCGGCCATGCGATAGGCCATGGCGCATTGTTCGGCGTCCACGACGAACTTGGCGACCGAGCAATGCATGCCCGCCTCGTTCCAGCCAGCGGAATGCCAGATGTAATTGGCCCCGGCATGCATCACGGCCGATAGGGTCGTGGCGCTTTCATATCCGGCCTGGGCATCAAAGGTCTTGGCCCCGCCCAGCGTGTTCGAGGTGCGCCAGGGCACATCATAGTACCGGGCCATCTGGCCGATCATGAAGTTCATCATGGAAATTTCGGGCGTACCCGCCATCGGCGCACCGGACTTCATCGACACGGTGGACAGGTAGTGGCCATAGATCGCGGGTGCACCGCGCCGGATCACTTGGGTGTAGGCGAGGGCCGAAAGCGCCTCCGCATTCAGTTGCGCAACGGAAGCGGCGACCGAAGCGGGCGTGTTGGCCCCGCCCAATACGAAGGGCGAGCACAGAACCGGTTGATTGCGCTTGGAAAATGCCCGCATGGCCCCCAGCATGGTTTCGTCCCAGACAAGGGGTGAGTTGCCGTTGCAATTGCCCGTCGTGACCGGGTGATCCTCCATGAAGTCCTCACCAAAGAGGATCGCGCACATGTCCATCACATCCTCGGCGTTCTTGGGGCTGGTGGTCATGCCCATGAACGTCTTGTCCGAGTGTTTCATGGACGAATAGGTAATGCGCAGATGCCGGTGGCTGATCGGGTGATCATAGGGTTCGACGATATGGTGAGCGGATGAATGCAGGCTCGGCATCATGTGGCTGAGCTTGTGGAACATCGCCAGATCGTCGAGTGTTGGATTGCGCCGCACGTCCTCCAGATCGCGCAGGAACGGTGCGCCGGTCATGGGCACAAAGATGCTGTGCCGCCCGCCAAGGCGCACGTTCTTCTGAGGGTCGCGGGCGTGATAGGTGAAGTCCGAAGGGATCGTCGAGATCAGGTCGCGGACAAGGCCACGATCAAGATAGACGGTTTCGCCCACAACCTTGGCCCCTGTGGCTCTCCAATCCGCTAGCGCGATGTCATCGCGGAACACAACGCCCACGTTTTCGAGGATATCCATGGAGGCGGCATCGATCCGTTCCACCTGTGACCCATCCATGATCTCGCACCAAGGCAAGGTGTTCCTGAGCCCCGGGAGCATGGTGACATTTGGCGCTGAGCGCAGGGCACGCCGGCTGGCGCGACCACCGGATCGGGTGCGGATCTGTGACATGGCTGCCTCCCTATGCGTCTTGGAGAGAGTGAACCGTGTCATGGCGGTCAGCGTCGACCCGCATGCGAACCGACTGGCCTGGGAGCGACGTTCTGGGTTTTGAGCGGAGTTCGTTGGCGCAGGAGCGGTTGTCTCAACGCCTGATGACGTTGGTTTTAGAGATAGGAATGCAGGGTATTTCGTTGGTGTCGGATGTCCGGTTTGAGCCCATCGTTACAATTGCTGCACTAGTGTTGAATGACCGCTTGCACCAAAAAGTGGACTTGTAGCATCAATTCAGACCTTGAGTGGCCAATTTTCATTTGCAGA
>NZ_JBYNDP010000089.1:0-16787 GCF_059783535.1 Tateyamaria sp.
AGATTCTGGGCGCCGAGATCCCGATCTACGGCGTTGCCGGCGACCAGCAGGCGGCGACCATCGGCAATGCCTGTTTCCAGCCCGGCATGCTGAAATCGACCTATGGCACGGGCTGCTTTGCGCTGTTGAACACGGGCGATGCGCCGGTGACGTCGAACAACCGTTTGCTGACCACCGTGGCCTATCAGCTGGATGGCAAGCCGACTTATGCGTTGGAAGGATCGATCTTTATCGCCGGGGCCGTGGTGCAGTGGCTGCGTGATGGGTTAGGGATCATCGCGTCGGCGGCCGAAACGCAGGCGCTGGCGGAGAAGGGCAGCGGGAACGTAACGCTCGTGCCGGCCTTTACTGGTCTGGGTGCCCCGTACTGGAACCCGGATTGCCGTGGAGCTACCTTTGGCCTGACCCGGGATACGGGGCCTGCCGACATGGCGCGCGCGGCATTGGAGAGCATCGGCTTCCAGACACGCGACCTTTGGGAAGCGATGCGTGCGGACTGGCCGGATGCGGGCGATGCGGTGCTGCGCGTCGATGGTGGCCTCAGTGCCAATGATTGGGCCATGCAATTCCTGTCGGATATGCTGGGGGCGCCCGTGGATCGCCCGGCTGGGGTTGAAACAACCGCTTTGGGTGCTGCGTGGTTGGCTGGAATGCGGGCCGGGATTTACCCGGAAACCGAAGGTTTCGCCGCGACTTGGGCGCGCGAAGCCCGTTTTGACCCTGCGATGTCTGAAGGTGACCGAGAAGCGGGATATGCGCGCTGGAAACGGGCCATCGACGCGACGCAGGCTGTCTGATGGCAAATACGGACAAGACGCCGCGCGCCTTGATTGAAGGGCGTGCGGCTTTGATTGTGATCGACATTCAGGCGAGTACCTTCATTGACGACAGTGAAGTCCGGTCGATCGATAACATGCCTGGCTACAAGGACCGGATGCTGGCGGCCCGCACGGCCATTGATGCGGCCCGTGCTGGCGGAGTGCCGGTCATCTTCATTCAGGAAGTTCACCACCCTTCGATGGTCGATTTTGGCCGGGAGTTGGATGGGGACGAAGATGTACATTGCCTCGAAGACAACCCGGCGACAGCCCTTGCGGTGAAGGAAATGGATGTTCGGCCGGATGACTACGTGATCCGCAAACGGCGCTATTCAGCCTTTTTCGGGACGGATTTCGAGATCCTGCTGAAGGGTCTCAAGGTCGACACCTTGCTGTTGGTCGGTGGACTGACGGATGTCTGTGTGCACTACACATTCGTCGACGGACACCAGCACGACTACTTCTGTCGCGTGATCGAAGACTGTGTTGCCGGATCAAGTCTGGAGGCGCATGAAGCGTCCTTGCGTGCCATGGACTACCTTCAAACAGGCGCACGCCGCAGTTTAGAAGAAGTGTTGGCCGCGCTTTAGCCTTGCGGTCCTACGGTCACCTCGATCTCTGCGATCCCTTCGACACCGCCGGTCATCACATCCCCAGTTTTGACAGCACCAACTCCGGCTGGCGTGCCGGTCATGATCAAGTCTCCGGAGGCCAAGGTCACCGCTTGCGACAGGTAAGCCACGTGATCGCGGACGGGCCAGATCAGGTCAGCGATATCTGCGTCCTGCCGCACCTCGCCATTCACGGCGAGCCAGATGCGCCCGGCGGTCAGGCTCGGCACGTTCTGCAGGGGCACAATCGGCGACATCGGCGCCGAAAAATCGAATGCCTTTGCCCAGTCCCACGGGCGGCCCATTTTCTTGGCTTCGGCCTGTAGATCACGGCGGGTCATGTCGATGCCCACGCCAGCGCCCCAGACGTGATCCATGACGGCATCGGCCGGGATGTTTGCGCCCCCGGTACCGATGGCGATGACCAGTTCGATCTCGTGGTGCAGGTCTGCCGTCAGTGGCGGATATGGAATGGTGCAGGGGCTGTCGACAACAGCGTCTGCGGGTTTGGTAAAGAAAAACGGTGGCTCACGGTCCGGATCCTTGCCCATCTCGCGCGCATGGGCGGCATAATTACGACCCACACAAAAGATGCGGCGGATCGGGAAGCGGTCTTCTGAGCTTGCAACGGCGACAGAGGCTGGCTGCGGAAGCGGTATGACAAAGCCCATGGATGGCCCTTTCCTTGTTACAGGCACATGACCCGAACGAGGCATTGGCGTCCACCCTGGCCTCACAAATTTACATAATCCACATTACGGGTCGTTTACTGGCCTTGCTGTAACAGGAACCTGCTGGCACAGTTCCCGTGTTCAAACGGAGGTGCCGATGGGCCTGAAGACAACTGCCGCGAAAATGGTTGCCGATGCGCGTGCCCGCATCAAAGAGGTTGAGACGGTGGATGCCATCAAGTCAGTGGATGATCCTGATGTTGTTATCGTCGATATCCGGGACATCCGCGAACGTCAGCGCAGCGGATACATCCCCGGATCAGTCCATGCGCCGCGCGGCATGATCGAGTTCTGGGTCGACCCTGACAGCCCCTATTTCAAGGACGTGTTTGGTCAGGCCGACAAAACATATCTGTTTCATTGCGCCTCGGGCTGGCGATCAGCACTGACCGTCGCCACATTACAGGACATGGGATTTGAGGCAGCGCATCTGCGCGAAGGGTTTTCGACCTGGGAAGCGCAAGGCGGCCCCGTGGAAAAGGAGGACAGGGCATGACCCCCGATATGAATTGTCACCCGACCGTCACCCCGTTCTTTGACGAGCGGTCCAATACGATTTCCTATGTGGTGCAGGAACCAGACGGGCGGGCCTGCGCGGTAATCGATGCGGTGATGGACATCGATTATGCCGCCGGTGCTTTGAACTTCGATGGCGCTGACAAGATCATCGCCCATATACGCGCCAATGACCTTCGGCTCGATTGGATCATCGAAACCCATGTCCACGCCGATCACCTGTCGGGCGCGCCCTACATCCAGCAGGCTTTGGGCGGCAAGATCGGCATCGGGGCCAAAATCACCGAGGTGCAGGACACCTTTGGCAAGGTGTTCAACGAGGGCACCGAGTTCCAGCGCGATGGCTCGCAATTTGACGCCTTGTTCGAAGATGGCGACAGTTATGAAGTTGGCGCAATGACCTGCTTTGCCATGCACACGCCTGGCCATACCCCGGCCTGCATGGTGCATGTGATGGGCGACGCCGCTTTTGTCGGTGACACGTTGTTCATGCCCGATGGCGGGTCGGCCCGCGCGGATTTCCCGGGTGGGGATGCAGGTCAGCTTTACGACAGCATCATGCGCGTTCTGGCGCTGCCCGATGCGATGCGCCTGTTCATCTGCCACGATTACGGCCCCGGTGGGCGCGCCATTGCGTGGGAAACGACGGTTGCGGAAGAGCGCGAAAAGAACATTCATGTGGGTGGCAGCAAGACGCGCGAGGATTTCATCAAGTTTCGAACGGAGCGTGACAAACAACTCGCGATGCCCAGCCTGATTATCCCGGCGCTGCAGGTGAACATGCGCGCCGGTGAAATCCCGCGTGATGACGAAGGGGACATGGCGCTGAAGGTTCCATTGGGCAAGCTCTAAAACTTCCCTATTTCCAAAAAATCCTCCCCGAACGGCTCGGTTGGGTCGGGACGTCCCTTGCCATTTGATGCCTGCGGTTCGACACTCGGGGCATGACACTTTCCGCTCGCATCGATGGTCGCCGCGACGCTTTGATCGCGCTGACGCAGGATTTGATCCGCATTCCGACGCTGAACCCGCCGGGGCGGCATTACCATGACATCTGCGCATTGGTCGGGGATCGACTGAAGGGTCACGGGTTCGAGATGCAGATGATCCGTGCCCATGGCACCCCCGGCGACAGTGACACTTACCCGCGCTGGAACGTGGTGGCGCGCCGCGAAGGGAAAAGTGCGGGGGAGTGTGTGCATTTCAACAGCCACCACGATGTGGTCGAGGTGGGCCACGGCTGGACCCGTGATCCGTTCGGGGCCGAAGTTGATGGCGACAAGATCTATGGTCGCGGCGCATGTGACATGAAAGGCGGGCTGGCCGCCTCGATCATCGCGGCAGAGGCATTTATCGAAGAACATCCCGACTATGCGGGCGCCATTGAAATCAGCGCCACGGCAGACGAGGAATCGGGTGGGTATGGTGGGGTTGCTTACCTGGCTGAAAAGGGACTGTTTGCGCCCGAGCGGGTCCAGCATGTCATCATCCCCGAACCCCTGAACAAGGACCGCATTTGCCTGGGTCATCGCGGCGGCTGGTGGGCCGAGATCGAGACGAAGGGCGAGATTGCCCATGGCTCAATGCCGTTTCTGGGCGATTGCGCGGTGCGGCATATGGGGGCCGTTTTGGACAAATTCGAAAGTGATCTTTATCCGGCGATGGCATCCCGCCACACGGATATGCCCGTGGTGCCCGAAGGGGCGCGGCAATCGACCATGAACATCAATTCGATCCATGGTGGTCAGCCGGAACAGGCCGCAGACTATGATGGCTTGCCCGCGCATTGCGTGCCCGACAGCTGCCGGATCGTGATCGACCGGCGCTTTCTGGTCGAGGAAAACGTGGAACAGGTGCGTGGCGAAGTGGTTGAATTGCTGGAAGGTCTGAAAGCCTCGCGCGACCGGTTCGACTATGAAATGCGCGAGTTGAACGTGGTCTTGCCATCAATGACGGACAAATCAGCGCCTGTGGTCGAAACGGTGCACGCCGCCATTGAAAGCGTGCTGGGGGTCGAACCCACCTATGTCGCCTCCCCTGGGTCTTATGACCAAAAGCATATCGACCGGATTGGCAAGCTGCGCAATTGCATCGCCTACGGGCCGGGAGAGTTGGAGCTGGCCCACAAACCCGATGAATGGGTGGGCATCACGGATATGCTCGACAGCGCTAAGGTCATGGGACAGGCGCTGGAAACCCTGTTGTTGCCTTAAGCCAAACGGCAAGGGTCGGTTCATGATCCCTTGATATGTTGATGCGGGATGTGCATTTTCGGATGCAGAAGGACACCGTAGATATGGCCAAGACAAACAGCGCAACCGTTGCCCGCAGTGCAGCCGCGGGAAGATTCACCATCCGCAAGGAAGGTGGGGACACGTCCGAGCACACCTCGGGCAAGAAGACACCCAAGGTTGTGCGCAGTTCGATCAGCAAGAACAGGGACGCCCTGCAGCGGCTGGCCAATCGGTAAGCGGCACTATCGTATCAAGCTTGGCGACGTTCTCGAAGCGCACGAGCAATCGCTAGAGGCGTTTGGCGGGCTGCCGGGTATCTGCAATCTCGACAGTATTCTGGGCGCGATCGGTCGCCCCTATCACGGCTATCACCTGCCCATCCACAAGAAGGCCGCGGCCTTGTTGCACGGTTTGGCGACCTCTCATGGGTTCAACGATGCAAACAAGCGCACTGCCTGGCTGACGACCGAAGTGTTGTGCCTGAACAGCGGCTACGATCTGGCCATCCATGCCGGGGATCGGATCGATGACGTGGTGGTCGACGTGGTGACCGGGGCCATGTCGCAATCCGCGCTCGAAACCTGGTTTCGGGCGCGGCTGTCGAAGCTCGACGACTAGTCAGCGTTTGGCGATGACTGGCACATCGATATTGTCGATCAGCCGAACCCCGGCCATATAGGCTGCCGCAAACAAGCGGGCCGGTTCTGTTGCGCATTCAAGCAGCGCCAGAGTGTTATTGGTGCGCATCTCGAGATAGTCGATCTCGCCAAACCCGGCTGCCGCCAACCGCGCCTGTCCGTCAGGCATCAGATCGGCAATCTGCGCCCCCTGCCCCAACGCCTCGGCCATTTCTTCCATGACCTCATTCAGTGCTGCGGCGCGGCTGCGGGCCTGATCGGACAAGAGCAGGTTGCGGGATGACATGGCCAGCCCGTCAATCTCACGGATGGTCGGGCAGCCAACCACCTCGACCCCCAGATCCAGATCGCGGGCCAACCGCCGCACCACCTGCAACTGCTGAAAGTCTTTCTCGCCAAAGAAAGCCAAATCGGCCGAAGTCTGGGTGAACAACTTGGTCACCACTGTTGCCACCCCGTCAAAGTGACCGGGCCGATGTGCACCGCACAGCACGTTGGTGAGACCATTGACACTGATGTTTGTCGCAAACCCGTCCGGGTACATTTGCGGCCCATCAGGGACATAGATCGCATCGACTGCAAAGCGTTCCAGCTTGCGGGCATCTTCGTGTTCGGTGCGCGGATAGTTCTCTAAGTCTTGCGCGTTGTTGAACTGCTTGGGGTTCACAAAGATCGTCACGATCACCCGATCAGACATCTCCTTGGCGCGCGCCACGAGGCTTAGGTGGCCGTCATGCAGCGCGCCCATGGTGGGGACAACGCCAATTGTTTCTTCGGCCCGCTGCCACCGGCGGGTCATATCGCGCAGCTCAGCCAAGGTGCGCACGATCGGCGCTGTCATGTCTTGGCTCCGGGCACTGCATCACCAAACACATGTTCCGGTCCGGGGAAGCGGCGCGCGCGCACATCGTCGGCATAGGCTGCGATGGCGGCTTCGCCATCCATGCCCAATTCCGCATAACGTTTCACGAATTTGGCCTTGAAAGCGGTGAAGAGGCCCAGCATGTCATCAACAACAAGGATCTGCCCATCGCATCCGGCCGACGCACCAATCCCGATGGTCGGGATATCAACCGCGCCCGCGATGTCGTTGGCAAGGTTTTCCGGCACTTTTTCAAGCACGACGGCAAAGGCACCGGCCTCTGCCACCGCCTTTGCATCCGCCATCAGCGTTGCAGCCGCGTCGCCCCGGCCCTGTACCTTGTAACCACCAAGCGTGTTGATCGACTGGGGCGTCAGACCGATATGCGCCATGACCGGAATACCGCGTGCAACAAGAAACGCGATGGTGTCGGCCATCGCCACGCCGCCTTCCAGTTTCACCGCGCCTGCATCTGTCTCGGCCATGAGGCGCGCGGCATTGCGGAATGCCTGTTCCGGCCCTTCTTCGTAGCTGCCAAAGGGCATGTCGATGACCATCATGGAGGATGTCAGACCGCGCGCGACTGCCTTGCCGTGCATCACCATCATGTCCATCGTCACGCCAAGGGTCGAAGGCAGCCCATGCAACACCATGCCCACGCTGTCGCCCACGAGGACAAAGTCGCAATGGGTGTCCATCATCTGTGCCATGGGGGTGGTATAGGCCGTCAGGCTGACAATCGGCGTGCCCCCTTTCATGGCCCGGATATCGTCGGGCAAGGGGGCGGTTTTGCGGGCTGTGGCGCTCATGTCCATGTCCTTCGCATAATGTCGTTGCGCGCCCATAGCAGGCCCGGGGCCGCAATGTCACCACCCCGGGTCGTGACGTCACAGCATACGCACGGACATGCCGCCATCCGCAATCAGCGGTGCGCCCGTGACAAAGGACGATTCATCAGACAGCAGGAACAGGGCGGCGCGCGCAATTTCCTCCGGGTTCGCCAGCCGTTTCATCGGGTGCAATCCCGCCACGAAATCGATGGTGTCCGGGTCGTCACCCGCCATGGCCGTGCGTGTGCCACCGGGCAAAACCGCATTCACCCTGATGCCCTGCCCGGCCCAGTCGATTGCCAGCGATTGGACAAGACCCATCAACCCCGCCTTGGATGCGGCATAGGCCGCCATTCCGGGCATCCCGCCATTACTCACCCCGACAAACGATCCCGTGAACACCAAAGCGCCCCCGCCCCGCTTGACCAGCGCGGGGATCTGGGCGCGAGCTGCCAGGAATGCGCTTGTCAGATTGGTTTGGATGACATCGGACCATGTCTGATCCGTCATGTCCGTGACCGGACCCATATCACCCACCATGCCTGCATTGTTGAACGCACCATCCAGCCCGCCAAATTGCGCCATGGCCGTATCGACAAGTGCACTGGCAACAGATGGATCACCCACATCTCCGGCAGCATAGGCAGCGCGCCCGCCAGAGGCTTCGATTTCGCCGGCGATCTCCCGCAACGTATCGGCCCGGCGGGCACCCAGAACCACGTTTGCGCCTTCCTGCGCAAACAGCCGGGCTGCCGCCGCGCCGATCCCGCTGCTTGCACCGGTGACTATGATCGTCTTGTCTTTCAGTCGCATGTTTTTGCCTTTCGCAGATCTGTGTTCATGCACCCGCTCTACGCACCGCGTAATGATGCGCCGACCCGTTTCCTGCGCAGGCGTTAGCGCTGCGGCACAACCCGCAAGAAACGGGTCAAAGGCACAGAAGGCTTGCACGGTGCCCGGTTTGCGGGAAAGCTGGGGGAAACCTGACTGATGGGGAGACCGCCATGTTCAACCGACTGATGATGACCACCGCCGCCATCGCCTTTGCCGCGACGGGGGCCTGGGCGAAAACCGACATCACGGTGGCGATGCAGCTGGAACCCCCGCACCTTGACCCCACCTCCGCCGCAGCGGGGGCCATTGACTCCGTTCTCTATTCCAATGTGTTCGAGGGCCTCACACGTTTCATGGGCGATGGGTCAGTTGTGCCGGGCCTGGCGGCAAGCTGGGAAATCTCGGATGATGGGCTGACCTATACATTTGCCCTGCGCGAAGGCGTTACCTTCCATGACGGCACCGGCATGGACGCCGAGGATGTGAAATTCACCTTCGACCGTATCCTTGCCGAAGACAGCGCCAATGCACAAAAGGCGCTTTATGCGGCGATCGCCTCGGTCGAGGTGGTCGACCCGCAAACCGTGCGCATGATGCTGAGCGAGCCCAACGGCAATCTGCTTTTCAACCTCGCTTGGGGCGACGCGGTGATCGTGGCCCCGGAAAGTATCGAGAATATCAAGCAGCAGCCCATCGGCACGGGCCCGTTCAAGTTCGACAGCTGGACACAAGGCGACAGCATCCGCATCAGCCAATATGACGGGTATTGGGGTGAATCCCCTGCGCTGACCGAAGCCACGTTCAAATTCATTTCGGACCCAACGGCCGCGTTTGCCGCCGTGATGGCCGAGGATGTGGACGTGTTCACCGGCTTTCCCGCGCCCGAGAACCTGCCGCAATTCGAAGCCGATCCGCGTTTTCAGGTGCTTGTCGGGTCAACCGAAGGGGAGACGATCCTTTCGACTAACAACGCACAGCCCCCCTTTGACGATCTGCGTGTCCGGCAGGCCGTTGCGCACGCGATCGACCGCCAGGCCATCATCGACGGGGCCATGTTCGGCTATGGCACCCCGATTGGGACGCACTTTGCGCCGCACAACCCGGCTTATGTCGATCTTACAGGTGGGTCTGCCTTTGATCCTGAAAAGGCCCGCGCCCTTCTGGCCGAGGCCGGGATGGAAGGCGGGTTTGAAACAACCTTGCACCTGCCGCCGCCTTCTTACGCGCGCCGCGGGGGCGAGATCATCGCCGCGCAACTGGCTGATGTTGGCATCAAGGCCGAGATCATCAATGTCGAATGGGCACAATGGCTGGAAACCGTGTTTCGGGGCAAGAATTTCGGCCTGACCATCGTCAGCCACACGGAACCTATGGACATCGGGATTTACGCCAACCCCGACTACTACTTCCAGTACGACAACCCGGCATTCCAGGAACTGGTCGGCACTCTGAACAGCACCACGGACCCCGACAAGCGCACGAACCTGATGGCCAAGGCGCAGGAAATGATCGCGAATGATGCGGTCAACGGCTACCTGTTCCAGCTGGCCCAGCTGTCCGTCGCCAAGGCCGAGGTGCAGGGCCTTTGGACCAACGCGCCCACGCAGGCCACGGACCTTACGGGCGTGAGTTGGGCAGAATGATCCTTCACAGGGCAGGCAGCCGTCCAAGCCAGCGGGCGAACCCGGACTACTTCACTGGCGAAGTGTGGCAGGATCCGGTGATTTCAACCGAGCCTCCCGCGCGGTTGAATGCCTTGGTTGTTCACTTTGCGCCTGGTGCGCGAACGGCATGGCACACGCATCCTCTCGGGCAAACGCTGCATGTGACCCAAGGGGCCGGATTGATTTGTATTCGGGGCGAAGCACCGCAAGCCATCCGTGCCGGTGACACGGTTTGGATTCCACCCGATGTCGAGCATTGGCACGGTGCGAGTCCGGACACCACCATGACTCATATCGGCATGCAGGAGATGCAGGACGGATCAGCGGCCACATGGCTCGAACATGTGAGCGACGCGGAGTACGGCGGAGAGGGCTGAGGGGGGCCAACCCCCCGGCCTGCGGCCTCCCCCCGCGGTTTAATTGGCGAAATGAAGTTGGATCAAAGGCGCGCGAGGCGGTGCCGTACATCTTCGCGAATTGGTCCGCCGCTTGGGGAGTCTTGTAGTGTTATATACCAATGCCTTGGTGGGTTCTTGCCGCGTCGGTTGCCGTCAAAACGCAAGGCGCACAGCACATCCTCACCATCGGATGTGACGCGCTCGGGAATGTCGTAGCCGTTCAACGTGGCCCAAACGCCTGTCCACAGGCGCCCGACCGACCATGGGTTGTAACCGCCACCACCGAGGACCAGGAGGCGCGGGGCCAGGCCCATGAGGTCGCGTACAATTGCCCAATGCGCATTGTTGGACAGCGACAGATGCGCTTGCGGGTCTTCCTCGACCCCATCGGCGCCGCATTGAATGACGATTGCATCCGGTTGGAAGGCTTGAACACGGGGCAGGATCACTTGATCCCGGATCAAGGCCATTTCATCGTCGTTGAGATTGCGCGGCACCGGCAGGTTCACCAGGGTATCTGTTGCGCCCAATTCTCCAGTGCGTGGCCACAGCCCCTCCTCGTGGACGGAGATCATCAGCACATCCGGATCGTCGCCAAAGGCCACCTCCACCCCGTCGGGGTGATGCGCGTCAATATCCACATATGCAATCCGCTTGGCCCCATTGCGGCGCAGGGACAGGATCGCCAGCACCGGGTCGTTGAGATAGCAAAACCCCCCGGCCCGATCCGGCATCGCATGATGCGTGCCGCCCGCAGGGTGATAGACGATGCCCCCGTCACGCAGCAGCTCACCTGCCAACAAGGACCCGCCCGCTGCCGTCGCAGGTCGTCGATACATCTCGGGGAAGACCGGATTGTTTGACGTGCCCAGCCCGTGCCGCGCCCTGACATCATCGCTCACGTGTTGTGCGGCTTCTGCCCTGTGAAGGGCGGACAGATAATCCGGTGTGTGCCAGATCGTCAGCGCATTCGGCTTGGCCCGTGGGCTTGGCACATAGGCGTCGTTTGGCAGCCACCCCATGGCCCGGCTCAGGTCAATGACCGTGGACACGCGCGGCACCCGCAAGGGGTGCCACGATCCGTAGGACGATCCGCGATAGATCTCGGATCCTATGAAAAGGGGGCGTTTCATGCCCCATACATAACCGCCCTGCCCCCGGTGGCGAGGGGTCAGGCCGCTGCGGCGCCCATCGCTTCTGCCTTTTGCAGCCAGCCCGCAATCTTTTCCGGCTTGGCAAGCTTCACCGATCCAAGCTGCACCACGGTTTTCGGCTTCACGCCCACGAATTTCATCACCTGGTTGCGCATCACCCGGCGCCCAGGGCTGCGATAGAGGATCGTATCCAGCAGTGGCGGTGTGTCCGAAGTGATGATCGCGTCGCCTGTACGCCCGTCCAGCAGTTTGTCCCAGCCCATGCCGCGCCCATGGTACTTGTAGGCGAACCCCGATTGCAGGCCCGCATCCATAACCGCCTTGGCCTGCGCGGGCATCGCGCCCCACCAGTAAGGGTGTACGATCATCACGTGATCTGCCCAGCGGATGTTGTCCTGCCACGCCTGTACGTCGAGCGACAGGGGCGCATCTGCGTCATAGCCTGCTTCCGTCGACATGTCGGATAGATGCATGACCCGGACGTCAGCGCCCTTGGCGCGCGCGCCAGTCGCATAGCGTTCAGCCAGCGCAGCGTTCAGCGATCCGGCTTTGGGATGGGCCACCCAGATGAAAATCTTTTTGGTCATGTGATCTCTCCGTCGTTTGCTTGACACTGTGTAAATTGACACCGTGTCAACTATGTGCTCCTTGACAGCATGTCAAGTGACCCGATCGATACCCCGACAAAAATTCTTCAAGCGACCCTGAAGCTGCTGGAAGCGCCCGATGCGAAGCTGCCGACGATGTCCGACATCGCGCGGGCAACGGGGATCAGCCGACAGGCGGTCTATCTGCACTTTCCCACCCGGACCGACTTGCTGGTGGCGGCAACGCGTTATCAGGACCGGCTTAACGATATTGACACCGGCCTTGCCCCCAGCCGGGGCGCGCGGTCTGGCGCCGAACGGCTGGACGCCTTTGTCACCGCGTGGGGCAACTACATCCCCAAGATCTATGGCGTGGCCCGTGCCATCATGGCCGTCACGGACACCGATGCAGAAGCGGCCGCGGCCTGGAACACGCGTATGCAGGACATGCGAGAGGGGTGCGCCGCCGCCATCAAGGCGCTTGCCGCGGACGGCACCTTGCCTCCGGGCACGGATTTGGAGCAGGCCACCGACCTGCTCTGGACGCTCTTGTCGGTCCGGAACTGGGAGAACCTGACCCAAACCTGTGGCTGGTCACAGGACTGTTATGTTGCCACGATCCGGGGGATGGCCATGGCGACGCTTGCCCGCGATCTCGGTGCGCTTACCGACGTGCTTGCCTGCACTGATCCGCCCGCCTAACGTCGCAGCCATATGCTGCGCTACACTCTCAAACGGCTTCTGTCCTTGTTCATCAGCCTCGCCATTGCGTCGCTGCTGATCTTTGCAGTGATCGAAGTGGCGCCCGGCGATCCGGCATCCTTCATGCTGGGCATCAACGCGCAGGAGGATACGCTGGCCGCACTGCGGGCCGAACTGGGCCTCGATCAACCGAAATGGCAGCGATACCTGTCTTGGGTTCGGGGCATGGTGCAGGGCGACTTTGGGACGTCCTACCAGTACCGCACGCCGGTGGCAGAGATGATTGCCGACCGGCTTTGGGTGTCCTTGCCGCTTGCGCTTTATGCCCTGACTCTGTCGACGCTCATCGCCTTCCCTGCGGGCATCTACGCCGCGTCCCGCCGGGGCAAGGCAGGCGATGTGGGTGTGATGAGCGCAACGCAGGTGGGCATCGCCATCCCGAACTTCTGGTTTGCGATGATGCTGGTCCTGATCTTTGCCATCAACCTGCGCTGGTTCAGCGCGGGCGGCTTTGCCGGTTGGGACAAGGGCGTATTCGCGGCCCTCAAATCCCTCACCCTGCCCGCCATAGCCCTTGCTTTGCCGCAGGCCGCGATCCTCGCCCGCGTCATGCGCTCATCGCTGCTGGATGTGCTGGACGAGGACTTCATGCGCACGGCCCGCGCCAAGGGGTTAAGCCGAGGGGCGGCCTTGCGCCGTCACGGCTTGCGCAATGCAATGATCCCCGTGCTGACGATCCTCGGCTTGCAATTCTCGTTCCTGCTTGCGGGCGGGATCATCATCGAACAGGTGTTTTATCTGCCCGGCCTTGGACGGCTCATTTTCCAAAGTATCTCCGCCCGCGACTTGATCGTGGTGGAGAGCGTGACAATGCTGCTTGTCTTTGCTGTGATTGTCGTGAACTTCCTCGTCGATCTGGCCTACGCCGCTGTTGATCCACGGCTGAGGGCCCGCACATGAACCGGTCATTGGTCCTGGGCGGGGCGCTGTCGGCGCTCATGGTGATCGCGGCGCTTTTGTCCTTTGTCTGGACGCCGTTCGATCATGGCGCGATGAACATTCCCGAAAAACTGCAGACGCCAAACGGGATCCACTGGTTCGGTACCGATCATTTCGGGCGAGATTTGTTTTCGATGATCATGGTGGGCGCCCGGACGTCTATCGCCGTGGCCTGCGTCGCCGTGGGCATCGGCATCGGGCTTGGCGTGCCGCTGGGCTTGTGGGCTGCGGCGCGGCAAGGTGGTTGGGTGGACGAGGTCATCATGCGCGGCAACGACCTGATCTTTGCCTTTCCGTCGCTGGTCATCGCCATCCTGATCACTGCGGTGTTCGGCGCGGGCGCCATCAACGCCATCATCGCCATCGGTATCTTCAATATCCCCGTCTTCGCCCGTGTCACGCGTGGCGGCGCACTGCCGCTTTGGGCACGAGAATTCATCATGGCCGCCCGTGTTGCGGGCAAAGGGGCCGCACGGATCAGCGTCGAACACATCCTGCCCAACATCGCGAACCTGCTGATCGTGCAGGCTACGATCCAGTTCAGCCTTGGTATTCTGGCCGAAGCGGCACTTTCCTATGTCGGTCTTGGCGCACAACCTCCGACCCCCAGTTGGGGCCGGATGCTTGCGGATGCGCAAACGCTGGTCAGCATCGCGCCCCATATGGCGCTGGTGCCAGGGATGGCGATCATCCTGACTGTGCTTGGCCTGAACCTCTTGGGCGACGGGTTGCGGGACGCGCTTGATCCGAAACTGCGGGTGGCGCGGGCATGAGCCTTCTGTCCATCAACAGTCTGTCCCTGTCCATCGCGGGCGCCCCGATCCTGCGCGACGTGTCCCTTTCGCTGGCACCGGGAGAAGTTGTCGCCGTCACCGGGGAAAGCGGGTCCGGCAAGTCGATGACGGCGCTGGCCGTGATGCAATTGCTGCCCGCGCGGTCCGAGGCCACGGGGGCCATCACCCTCGACGGCCACGAGATGCTAGAGCTGGATGAAACCACGCTTTGCACCTTGCGTGGCGACCTCGCCGGCATGGTGTTTCAAGAGCCGATGACAGCGCTGAACCCGGTGCAGACCATCGGCGCGCAAGTCTCCGAAACGGTGCGCCTGCACCGGCCCGACCTTAACCCGATGACGCGCGCACGCGAGGTGTTAGACCGCGTTGGCCTCGAAGCAATTGCGCTCACGCGCTACCCGCACGAGCTGTCCGGCGGGCAGCGCCAGCGCGTGGTCATCGCGATTGCCATAGCCTGCGGACCCAAGCTGTTGATTGCAGACGAACCCACCACGGCGCTGGATGTCACCACGCAGGCACAGATTCTGACCCTGCTCAAACTCCTTGCCGCCGAGGATGGAATGGGTCTGCTGATGATCACCCATGACCTAGCTGTTGTGGCCGAAATGGCTGATCGGATCGTCGTCATGCGCCATGGTGAAGTGGTCGAGGCGGGCGACACGCCCGCCTTACTGACCGACCCGCAGCACCCCTATACCCAAGCCTTGCTGGCTGCCTCCAACCACCGCGTCGATCTGCCGGGCGGGGCGGAGCAAGCTCCGCTGTTACGTGTTCAGGACGTTGTGCGCGACTACACCTTGCCCCGCACGAAACTGTTTGTCCCCGCGGGGACAAATCGTGCGGTGGATAGCGTCAGCTTTGACATCAAGCGTGGCGAACGGATCGGGCTGGTGGGGCAAAGCGGCTGTGGCAAGTCCACCCTCACGCGCGCGATCCTCGGGCTTGAACCGGTGCAGGGCGGGTCAATCACGCTGGATGGCACGCCTGTCACGGACCCGTCCGTCAGGCGCAAGATGCAGGTGGTGTTTCAGGACCCTTACGGCAGCTTTAACCCCCGCCATCGCGTCGCCCGTTTGATCACCGAGCCCTTTCACCTGTTGGACAGCCCACCGAGCGATCACGATGCCCGCATCGCGTCGGCCCTGACGGATGTCGGCCTATCCCCTAACGATGCGCAAAAGTACCCCCTCCAATTCTCGGGCGGACAGCGGCAACGCCTGGCCATTGCGCGTGCCCTGATCATTCGTCCCGAACTGGTGATCTTTGACGAGGCGGTTAGCGCCCTCGATGTCTCGGTCCGCGCCCAGATCCTCGACCTAATTGCAGACCTCTGCCGCCAGTACAATCTGACCTACCTTTTCATCAGCCACGACCTGAGCGTTGTGCGGACGATCACCGACCGTGTGATGGTTATGCAAAAGGGAAAGATCGTGGAGCAGGGCGTGACCGAGGATGTGTTTACACAGGCCCGGCATCCGTACACTCAGCAACTCATCAACGCCGCACCGACCTTACCGGAGGCCATGACATGACCCTTGCCCACCTTTCCATTGATGCCCAAGACCCAATGCACGTGGCAGATATCCTTGCCCAGATCATGGGCGGAGTGGCCCTGCCTTTCCCACCCTGTTCCGGTGCTTTCATTGTTTTTGGTAAGGCTGATGATGGCACCGCGATCGAGATCTACCCACTCGGCACAACGGTGCAACAGGGGCCGGACCAGATCACCTTTGTGCAGGGCGAGGCAAATGGGCACCCGATGGCCACGCATATCTGCCTGGCATCTCCGCGTACGGAAGGCCAGCTTCTGGACATTGGCAGGCAAAACGACTGGACCGCCCGCACCTGCAATCGCGGCCCATTCGAATGCGTTGAAATCTGGCTTGAAAACCGTGTGCTGATTGAAGCGCTCGACCCTGACATGACGGAAGATTACCGTCGCAACATGACCACCGCCGGCTGGCGGGCAATGTTCGGGATCTAGGGACAGGAGAATACCCAGATGACACCACCGCTTTGGTTCGATCCGTCTCTGGTCCTTGTTGGCGGAACGTGGCGCGTGACCAATGAAACGCTACCCCTGATCAACCCGTCTGACGGCAGCGATCTGGCTCGGATCGGGCGTGGGCAAGCCTCAGATATCGATGCAACGGTCGCGGCCGCTCACACAGCGCGCAACGGCGATTGGGGTCGCATGACGGCGACCGAACGGGGGCGTATCCTGACCGATATCGGGCGCAAAGTGCTGGAGCGGGTCGACGACCTCGCCACGCTCGAGGCACTGGATGTGGGCAAACCGCTGACACAGTCGCGGGCCGATGCCGTCGCTCTGGCCCGCTACATGGAATTCTACGGTGGGGCGGCCGACAAGGTGATGGGCGAAACCATTCCCTATCTGGACGGCTACACCGTCTA
>NZ_JBYNDP010000090.1:0-16547 GCF_059783535.1 Tateyamaria sp.
GGTTGAACCCGTATACCTTGCGCGCACCGCCAATCGGGATCAACTGTACGTCACGCGCCTGTCCCGGTTCGAACCGCACGGCGGTGCCCGCGGCGATATCAAGGCGCATGCCGCGGGCGGCGTCCCGGTCGAACTGCAATGCGCTGTTGGCCTCGCCAAAATGGTAGTGGCTTCCGACCTGTACGGGACGGTCGCCCGTGTTGGCCACATGCAGCGTGATCGCCTGCGCGCCGGTGTTCAGCTCGATATCACCCTCTGCCGTGATGACTTCGCCGGGGATCATTTGCGGCTCCATGCCACCAGTGCCGCCCCGACGATCAGCGCGAGGCCCATGGCAACGATCCATGGCTCCGATCCATGCGGGTGCGCGTGGGCGCCCGTGTGGGCTAGGGCCGGAGTGGTCATAGTTAGCAGGGCGGCGAGCGGGATAAGAGGAGTTTTCATCGGGTTTCCTTCGGGGGTTGTCAGCGGATGGGATTGTGAACGGTGACCAGTTTGGTGCCGTCGGGAAAGGTCGCCTCGACCTGCACGTCGTGGATCATCTCGGGCACGCCTTCCATGCATTGGTCGCGGGTGATGACCTGCGCGCCGGCTTCCATCATGTCGGCGACCGAGCGTCCGTCACGGGCGCCCTCGACCACCGCGTCGGTGATCAATGCAATCGCTTCGGGGTGGTTCAGCTTGACGCCGCGCGCCAGTCGCTTGCGCGCCACTTCGGCGGCCATGGCGACCAGCAGCTTGTCTTTCTCTCTCGGGGTGAGTTGCATGGCTCAAAGTCTCCAGCAGATGGGCAGGTGACCACCGGTGAGGTGGTCGAGAATGGGCAGAAGCGCCTTGCGCAGGTGATAGCCCGAGGGGGCGAGGGCGCGCAGGACAAGGGTGTCGGCGGTGAGCAGGCTGGCACCGCCCGTTTCGGGCAGGAGGGCGCGGATGGGGGTCAGGTGCGCCTCGGCGTCCGGCGCGATGTAAGTCAGGCTGACCATCGCCGTCGCATTGTCACCAATGGCTGAGCGGGACATCTGCGCGGTCATATCCCCGGATAGGGTCCACGCATCCAGCACCAGAGGTGTGCCTTCGCGGGTGATCGAAATGCGGTCCGCGAAATGGCCCTGCACCGCGTCTTCACCCATGGCGATACGGCCCAGACACATAGGTTCCACGATCAGCGCGCGGGCGGTCGGGGCAAGGTCGCAGGACAGCCTCCGGGTCATGGCACAACCGTCAAAGATCAGCGTTTCCTGCGGCAACCACCACAGTGTTGCGTTGTCTTCGACCGTAAGGCGGGTCTCGACCCGCCCAACCTCGCCCGGTTGCGCGCGATAGGCCCGTTCGCAGGCTTGTGTTGTCACGGTCAAATGCGTGCCAGCGCCGGCGGTGGCCGCATAGTCGAACCTGTCGCCCCCGGTCACACCGCCTGACGTGTTCAAAAGCACGGCTGTCATACCACGGGCGGCGCGCGGAAAGACGGCCTTGGCCGCGCCTTGCTGGTAGAGCCCGTCGATGACTGTCTGTCCCGCAACGGGCTTGGTCGACAGGCGCACGGACCCAATGGCGCGCGGTTGCGCAAGGGTTGTCGCTGGGGTTAGTGGCAGGTGGGCAGTCATGCAGGTTCGTGGTGGTTCATACCGGTCGATATGACCATTCCGGAACGTATTCAGCCAGCCTGTCGCGGGTACCTGCGTCCTCTTTCTGGGCGGGGCGCCTAAATTTCAGGCAGTTTTCGCAGCAAGTATGTGTCCATGATCCACCCGTGGTCTTCGCGCGCCTCGGCGCGGCGTTGGACGATACGGTCCGAGACATCGGCGAGCCGTCCACGCTCAAGGATCTGCTCAGGCATGCCCAGATAGGCCCCCCACCAGATGTCGAAGGCGTTGCCGTCCAGGCTCTGGAAGGTGCACTTGCCATCCAGCATCACCACCAGCGTCTCACACCCTTCGGGCCAGCCGTGGTCGCGCAGGCGCCGTCCGGTTGAGATGGTGACAGGTGCGTTCAACGTGTTGAGCGGAATGGCATGGGCCGCTGTCAGGGCCTGTATCGACGTGATCCCGGCCACCACGCGGACCTCTGGCATTGGATCCAGCCGGGCGGCAATGCGCAGGGTGCTGTCATAAAGGGACGGGTCGCCCCAGACCAACAGTGCAATCTTTTGGGCGCCGGGATGCTGCGCCATGGTGGCGGTCCAGAGCGCCGCGATCTCATCATGCCACGCATCCACACGGGCGATGTAGGGCAGGCTTTTGTCGCGGACCGGCATGTCGAAAAGCGCAACGGGGGCATCCTCGCGCAACTCAGCAATGATCCGGGTGCGCAGATCAGCCAGATCGGATTTACCCTCACCTTTGTGCGGAACCAGAAACAGGTCGGCCTCGGCCACCACGCGCCGGGCCTCTCCCGTCAGGTGGTCGGGGTTGCCGGTGCCGATGCCAATCAGAAAAAGCTGGGTCATTGTGCAAAAAGGGCCGCACGGTGGCGGCCCCTTCCTTGTTCCAGTGTCGCGGTATCAGGCCGCGTCATGCAGACGGTTTGCAAAGATGCCGCTGCCCTGTGTGCCGCGCAGCGCTTTGGCACCGGCCAGAACGGCCAGATCGGCAATTGGTTCGATCAGGATCACCAGCAGGTACGCACCACCAAAGGCCAGCACGGACTGGATGTTCTCGGCGCCAACGCCCTGACCGTAGATGGCCCAGAACGCCACCCAAGCGACGACACCGCCCTGATACACGGCGGACATCTTTAGAACCTGGGCATAGTCGAGATCCACATAGGCCGTTGCCTTGGGCACAATCCGTCTTGCCAGCGCGTGCACTGCGAACAGCGGGAACAGCAGGGTGGTCATGTTTACAAAGAACATGGGCATGTCGGATGGGGCAAAGAACGTGCCCTGCATCAGCAGACCAAACACGAGGCCAAAGGCCGCGGCGGCCGCGCCCAGCAGCAGGAACAGGGTCGTGCCGAGGATGAAGTGCACTTCGGAGATACCAACCGGGAAATGCGGCAGCACTTCGAAGAACACGAATGTGCCGACAGTGGCCATCACGGCGCGCAGGACGAAAGACGGCACGCTGTGCTGTTTGAGGTCCTCGGCGGCCAGTTTGAAGGAATAGCCAGCTGCGGCCGCTGCCGTGCCATAGGCCAATGCCATTTTCGCGCCATCTACGACGCCCGGTTCGATATGCATCTCTGTCTCCTCGCCACCACCCCGGTGACATTGTGGCCGGTGCCCCGGCAGGTTTCATCGCACGATGGCAGGTCTCCTGACTGCCGGGTCATCGCGGGGCCAGACCTTCCCAGTGCGTCGCACCAGTGGTGTCTGCCGGCACCGCTCGCCGGTCACAGTTGCGGGGGCAGTCCGGGAGTCTCACCCGGTTCCCTTTTCAGACCCCTTTCGGGGCCACCATCGTCAACTCACGTTTACATTGATTCCCAAATCCGACAAGTCCGGATGCGGCATTTGACGGGGCGGAAAGGGCGTCGGGTACGCTCACCCCTCGGCCAGCGCGCCATAGAGGATCAGGGCAGGCGCGTCGCTGACACCCTGGCCCAGCTTTTCGGCCAATTGCGCAACCGTTGTGCGGTGCAGTTTCTGCGCGTCCGTGGACACGCCCTCGGCCAGCAGCGCCGGTGTGTCAGCGGGCAGGCCGGCCTGCATCAACATCTCGGCAAAGGCAGGAAATGTGCGCTGCCCCATGAACACAACCGTGGTGGCTTGCGCGTCAGCGAGGGCTGCCATGTTCAGGTCTTCGGGCAGGGCACCGCGGACGTCATGACCGGTGACAAATTGCACGCGGCGCGCGGTCAGCCTGCGGGTCAGCGGAATGCCCGCGGCGGCTGCCGCCGCACAGGCCGAAGGCACACCGGGAATGATCTCGAACGGGATACCGGCGGCCTTGAGCGCATCGGTTTCCTCTTCCAATCGCCCGAACGTGCCGCCGTCGCCCGACTTCAGGCGCACAATGCGTTGATCTTCCTGCGCATAGTCGACCAAAAGCTGACTGACATGATGCTGCTTGGGCGATGGCCGCCCCGCACGCTTGCCCACACCCACAAGATCCGCACCGCTGCGGGCATGGCTGAGGATGGGACCCGCACTCAGATCATCGAACAGCACCGCATCCGCGCGCTTCAACCGATCAACGGCCTTCAGCGTCAAAAGCTCCGGGTCGCCGGGGCCGGAGCCCACAAAGCTGACAAACCCGGTCATGCCGTTTCCCCGGTGATCAGGTGAAAGAACGTGCCAGTCACATGGCCACGACGCGAGCCTGTTTCGGGCACAGGGTTGCCGTCCGCATCAGACACCTGTGCGAGGGGTTCATCCGGTTCATCTAGAATGGTGGTGTAGTGAAACTCGTGCCCCCGCAAGGCCGCCCCCGCCGCAAAGCCCGGCATGGGCGCATCCAGCACCGCGCGTCGGTAGCCAAGATGGAACTTCCGTTTCTCAAAGCTGGTCTCAAGCCCAAACAGGCCCGCCATTTCGTGCCGGTTGCCCTCTTTGTCGGTCAGCCCTGTGCCAAGCACCATGTAGCCGCCGCACTCACCATGAACGGGCTTGGTGTCGGCGTGCTTGCGCAGTCCAGACAGGAAATTGGAGGCGGCTGCCAAAGTACCGCCGTGCAATTCTGGGTATCCGCCGGGCAGCCACACCAGATCGGCATCTGGCGTGGGAGCCTCATCAGCCAGCGGAGAGAACGGCAGGATTTCAGCCCTTGCCGTACGCCAGCCTTCCAGCAGGTGTGGGTAGGTAAAGGAAAACGCGGCATCGCGCGCCAATGCGATCCGTTGCGCAGGCGGCGTTGGCAAAGGGTGCTGATCCATGGATGGCCCGGCATGCGCCGCGGCCTTGATCGCGTCGAGGTCAACGTTGTCCCGCAGAAACTCGGCATACCCGGCAATGGCGGCTTCCAGATCAGGATGCTCAACCGCCTGGATCAGGCCCAGATGCCGCTCTGGCAATTTCAGGTCGCCGCGCCGGGGAAGGCTGCCCAAAACCTTGACGCCCGCGCGCTCCATTCCAAGGCGGGTCAGGCGCTCGTGCCGGGGGCTCGCGACCCGGTTCAGGATCACACCGGCAAAGGGCAGATCGGGATTGTAACTTTTGAACCCCAGCGCCGTGGCCGCCGCCGACTGGGCCTGTCCGCCCACGTCGATAACCAGAATGACAGGCCAACCCATGGCGAGCGCGGTTTCTGCGCTGGACCCAAAGCCCGACTGACCGCGTGTGGCAACCCCATCGAACAGGCCCATGGACCCCTCGGCCACACAAATATCGGCCCCCTGCGATTGTGCTGCAATCCCGCTCAACAGGTCACCGTCCATCGCCCAAGTGTCGAAGTTGAACGAGGCGCGCCCGGCAGCGGCAAGGTGAAAGGCGGGGTCGATATAGTCCGGCCCGCTCTTGTAAGGCTGCACGACCATGCCGTCATCCCGCAAGGCCCGAAGAAGGCCCAGCATCACCGTCGTCTTGCCCGTGCCAGAGGCCGGGGCGGAGATCATCAGGCCCTTAATCATCGCCATGGCTCCAGCTGGCCCACGGGCTGTCCGCGCTTTGCGGGCGGTATCGGCGATCGTAGTCCGTTGAATACAAACAACTTTCGTCAAATCCTTCGGCGCCGATGGCGTGACCTACAAGGATCAGGGCTGTGCGGCTGATCCCGTCGTTCATGGCGTCCTTCAGCGTGGATAGAGTGGCGTGGATGATCTGCTCATCAGGCCAGCTTGCGCGATAGACCACAGCGACGGGGCAGTCCGCTCCATACGCTGGCGTCAAGTCGGTGATGATCTGATCCATATTACCAATGCTCAGATGGATCGCCAGTGTTGCGCCGGTGGCGGCGAAGTTTGTCAGGGTCTCTCCGTCCGGCATGGAGGTGGCGCGTCCCGGTGTTCGGGTCAACACAACGGATTGCGCAACACCGGGCAGGGTCAGCTCTGCACCAAGCGCAGCGGCGGCGGCAGAGAAGGACGGCACGCCGGGGGTTACGGTGAAGGGAATGCCCGCCGCCTTGATCCGCCGCAGCTGTTCACCCATGGCGGACCATACGGACAAGTCCCCTGAATGCAGACGGGCGATGTCCTGGCCTGCGGCATGGGCAGCTTCGATCTCACCCATAATTGTGTCCAGGTCCATGGAGGCCGTGTTGACGATCTTTGCCCCCTCCGGGCAGTGACCAAGGATCGCCTCGGGCACCAGTGACCCGGCGTAGAGGCACACGGGGCAGGACGCGATCAGGTCGCGTCCCCGCAGGGTCAGAAGGTCGGGGGCACCAGGGCCTGCGCCAATGAAGTGTACGGTCATGTGTCGGGTCCTTGGGCTATGGCACAGGTGGCCATGCGATCTTGGGATATGGTGCGGGTGCTGATCAACCGCGCTCCGGGGCCCGCGGCGGCAAGGGCCGTGGCCTCGGCCACGCTTGGGGTGCCTTTTTCGGTGTTGCTGCGGATCGATTGAGTGTGCGTATTTTGCGCCTTGGCATCGGCCGCACTGACGATGATCACGCTGATGCCGTTGGACAAAGCGAGAAGCTCCAACGTGGTGGCTTTGCTTTCGAGTGTCGCCATGGCATCTGGCTCCACATTGTGTTGTGCGAGTGCGTCTTTCAAGCTGGCTTGCGTGGCGTTTGTACTAAATCCAAATCCTGCCACGATCATTGCTCGAGGCTCCATTGCACCACCGGGTACGACGATTGCCACCCCCGTTTCGGACCCAGTGGTGCGGCGTGACTAAGGGCAATGCGAGTTAAGTTCCCGCCATGTTTGGCTTGGGCCTGCGCAAGAAGTGCCTCACCCTCCAGTGTTACGACATTGGCGACCACCCGTGCCAAGGTGCCAACCGCGACATCAAGCACCGCCATAGTTAGCCCACCGCCGATAAAGATTGCATCAGGAGGGGTGATACCGCTGTTCTCAGGCACGTCCGGGATCGGTGCTTCGACCACCCGTAACGCGTGTTCGACCCCCAGTTTCGCGGCATTCGCGCGAATGCGATCGGCCCGGTCCCGTCGAATTTCGAAACATGTGGCGGTGGAAGTGGGCGAACAGAGCAGCCATTCCAATGCGACAGAACCGGACCCGGCACCGACATCCCAGAGGTGCTCGCCAGGTTGGGGCGCAAGCGTCGATAGCGTGATGGCACGGATGGGACGTTTGGTGATCTGTCCATCGTGGTCGAACGTGTCATCAGACTGCCCGGTCGCCGTAGTGAGAACTGGACCATTCCCCGCAATATAAAGGCCAACCAGCACGGGGTGTTCGAACGTGTCGGCGATACTTTCTGCGCGGTAGCTCGAGACACGTTCCAGCGGGCCGCCAAGCCGTTCCATCACGTGCATATCACTACGACCGAAGTCCAATTCAGTCAGGTATCTTGCAAGTTCCAGAACAGCCGCACCGTCGCGGACCGTGACAAGCAATTGTTGCGCTGGTGCGAGGTGTTTGCGTATCCACGCAAACGGGGCGGCGTGCAGCCCGAGGCAGATGACATGCTCCAGCGCCCAACCCAACCGATTGGCAGCGCATGTGAACGACGATGGGCCAGGCAAAGCGGTCCATTCGTCCCTGCCGAAACTGCGCGCAATCGTCGAGCCTGCACCGAACCAGAACGGGTCGCCTGAGGCCAGCACTGCAACCCTTTGGCCCCGCAGGGATGCAAGGATGGCGATGCCGTCAGCGAAGGGGACGGGCCATGGAACAAGATCTGTCCCCGCGGGGACACTTGTGCTTAACGGGTTGTTAACCACAAGATCGAGGTGTCGTTGCGGGCCCATGATGACCTCCGCCTCGGAAAGGGCCGCTTGACTTGCGGCACTGAGACCGGCAACCCCGTCCTCGCCAATTCCGATGATCGTCAACCAAGGGTCAGACATGCGCGCCAACCTCCTGATCCTCGCCGGGACGACCGAGGCCACGGGTTTTGCCAATGCTGCTGCAGAGGCTGGCTTGGTCGGAACGGTCAGCTTTGCCGGACGTGTGGACCGGCCCAAGCGTCAACCCTTGCCGCAGCGCATTGGGGGTTTTGGCGGTGTTGATGGTTTGGTTGAGCACCTGCGTGCCGAGCAGATCACGCATGTGATCGACGCGACCCACCCCTTTGCGGCGCAGATGAGCCGGAATGCGGTGGCCGCGTGTGCCAAGGCGCATGTGCCGCTGCTGGCACTGACCCGAAAGCCGTGGACGGCGCAGGATGGAGATCGCTGGACCCAAGTGCCCGACATCGCGGGGGCCGTGGATGCGTTGGACCAACCGGCCAAGCGCGTCATGTTGGCCGTCGGGCGGATGCATCTGGCAGTGTTTGCGCCGAATCCGCAGCATTTCTACCTGTTGCGTCTGGTTGATCCGCCCAAGGACCCGCCGCCGTTTCCTGATCACCATGTGCTGGTGTCGCGCGGGCCGTTTACCGAAGCGGACGACCGCGCGCTGATGCGGGAACACCGCATTGATCTGGTTGTGTCGAAAAATGCGGGCGGCACCGGAGCCTATGCCAAGATCACCGCCGCCCGCGCGTTGGGCCTGCCGGTGATCATGATTGACCGACCGAGCCTTCCAGACCGGCAAGAGGCGCATAGCGTGGCCGAGGTGATAGGCTGGTTGCGTCATTCCGGCGTTGACCTTGGCGTGTAGACAATCGGCGCGCCGTCCCGTTCGATGATCCGGGTGCGGGACGAGCCGACGATGACAATGGTGCGCATGTCAGCCATGTCTGGCGTCGTGTCGGGCAGTGGAACGATGCGAATGTCTTCATCTGGTCGCGTGACGTTGCGGGCAAAGATGACGGGGCGGTCGTCGCCGCAGGCTTCTTTGAGAACCTCCAAAGTGCGCACAAACCCTTCGGGCCGCGACTTGGAGCGTGGGTTGTAGAAGGCCATGGCGAAGTCACCCTCGGCTGCGAGGCGCAAGCGCTTTTCGATGAGGCTCCACGGTTTGAGGTTGTCGCTCAGATTGATGGCGCAGAAATCGTGGCCCAGCGGTGCGCCGCAGCGGGCGGAGGCCGCGAGCATTGCCGTGATGCCGGGCAGAACGGAGATGTCGAGATCGCGCCAGTGATCGGGGCCAGCCTCGACCGCCTCAAACACGGCGGCAGCCATGGCGAAGACACCGGGATCACCGGAAGATACCACTACCACGCGTTTGCCGTCGCTTGCCATGTCGAGAGCGTGGCGGGAGCGGTCAATTTCGACGCGGTTGTCGCTGGCGTGCAGTGTCAGGCCGGGGCGTTCCGCGATGCGGGCGACGTACGGGATGTAGCCAACAATGTCTGTGGCTTCGGCCAGCACATCCGACACTTCGGGCGTGATCAGGGCGTCATCCCCCGGCCCAAGACCCGCGATGCGCACCCAGCCGGTCATGGGCGGCGGCCCTGTCCGTGCACCACGATGATCGAGAAGTAGGGCGTTACTTTCCCTTCTGCCTCGCATAGTTTTTGCACATTCTGGTTTGGCATGGCCGCAAATTCGATCAGATAGGCGTCCTCAAATTTCCCTGCCCGCTTGAGCGCTGCACGCACCTTGTCGATGTTGCGCCCGATCTTCATGACGACCAGCGCATCGGCTTGTTCCATCCCTGAAACAAGCATGTCTTCGTCCAGCGTGCCCATCAGCACGGTGAGGATGTCGTCGCCCCATGTGATCGGTGCGCCTGTCGCTGTCCATGCGCCGGACATGCCGGTGATCGCAGGCACAACCTGCACCGGGACGTGTGGTTCGAGCCGTGTGTAGAGGTGCATGAACGAGCCGTAGAAGAACGGGTCGCCTTCGCACAGCACAACCACGTCTTCACCCTGTTCGGCCAGTTGACGCAGGTGAGCGGTGCAATCGGCATAAAAGGCGCTGAGGATTTCGTTGTAACGTGGGTCGGTTAGCGGGATTTCCGTGGTGACGGGGTATTCCATGGGGAATTCGATGGCGTGATCCGCCAGCATCCCGTCGACAATGCGCCGCGCCTGGCCCGGGCGGCCCGCCTTGCGGAAGAACGCTACATGTTTGGCGTTGCGCACCAACTTGTCCGCGCGGACGCTGAGCAGGTCCTGCGCACCGGGGCCGAGGCCGACGCCGTGGATGGTTCCGGGGGTGTCTGAGCTGCGCATGGCAGTTATTCTTTCCGGCTCGCGATGGCGTTGACGGCGGCAACGGTGATTGCGCTGCCGCCCAGCCGCCCTTGGACGATGCAGCAAGGGACGGGTTGGTCGGCCCAGAGCGCGTCCTTGCTTTCGACAGCACCCACGAAGCCCACGGGGCACCCGATGATGGCGGCGGGGCGGGGGCAATCGGGGTCTTCGAGCATGTTTAGCAGGTGGAAGAGGGCCGTGGGGGCGTTGCCGATGGCGACGACCGCGCCTGCGAGATGCGGGCGCCACAGTTCGAGTGCAGCGGCGGAGCGGGTATTGCTCATCTCGGCGGCCAGTTCGCGGACGCCGTCATTGTGCAGCGTGCAGATCACTTCGTTGTTTGCGGGCAGGCGGGGGCGGGTGATGCCCTCGCTGACCATGCGGGCATCACAAAGGATGGGTGCGCCGTTTTCGAGGGCGGTCCGGGCAGCGGGCACGAAGCCGGGGGAAAAGCGGCAGTGCTGTTCAAGCCCGACCATACCTGCGGCGTGGATCATGCGTACCGCCACCTGCTCTTCGTCCTTGTCGAAGCGGGCGAGGTCGGCTTCGGCCCGGATCGTGGCGAAGGATTGCAGGTAGATGGCCGCGCCATCGGTTTCGTATTCGTAGGGCATTTTAGCTCGCTGGCGTCAGAAGGTCAGTGGCTGTGAGGCCGGTCGCGCGCGGGGCATCCCATGGATGGCCGTTCTCCACAAGGTCATACGCGCCGTCATGGCCCACAAGCGTGGTGGCGGCAGGGCGGGGGTGTGCGCATCCCTTGGCGCATCCCGAGACGTGTAGACCGGGTTTGGCGAGGGCGCGGGCGAGGCTGCGTGTGTCGACCGTGGCGGAAGCACAGGCGGGTGCGCCAGGGCATGCGTGTGTGTGCAGCAGCGGATCGTTGGCATCCGTGATGAAGCCGTGGGTGTCGCAGCATCGTGCGTTTTCCAGCAGGAACAGGCGCCATGGTGTGACGCGCAGGGCGGTGGCCTGGCTGTCTTGGATCAGCGCGGCGAGAACCCCCGCATCCATGCTGCCGAAGGGCGCGCCGTAGGCGTGGCCCTGATCCATTGAGCCGGGGGACATGCGCGGTCCTGTTGGTGCAGGGGGATGCCGCATCCATTCCGGGGGCAGGGCTGTCGTCTTCACGTGCTTTGACATGCGTCCTGCGGTGCGACCACCCGAGGCAACAAACCAGTTGGCGAGCGCGATGAGGGCGGCTGGCGCGTTGGCTTCCTTGACCTCTTTGCCTTTGTCCGCGCCGTCGGCGCGCAGGATGAGGGTGCCAGCGGTGGTGCATTCGAACCGGAAGTCGGCTGATGTGTCGGACAGAAGTGACTCGGGGCCCGTGTCGATTGCGATCCCCATCTTGGCGGGCAAATCGGGCATCTCAGGCAATGAGCGCACGAGTGAGTCGTGCAGCCGGGTCGTGAGGTCACCCGCTTCCCATTCTGGCGTTACGACGATGTTGCGTCGTGCTTCTTCCTCGACCGTGGCGTCGAGCAGGCCAAGGTCAAAGAGGGCGCTCAGGACCTGTTCGTGTCGGTTCTCTTGCACACCGCGCATCTGCAGGTTGGCGCGGCTGGTGAGGTCGATGATGCCGTTGCCTTCGGACTGTGACAGCGCGCAGAGGCCCAGAATTTGTGCGCGGTCCAATCGCCCGAGGCGCGGGCGGATGCGGACGATCAGCCCGTCGCCGGACATCATCGGGCGCCATGCGCCGGGGCACCAGCCTTTGATGGTCATTGGGCCGCCTCAAGCGCGGCGCGGATAGAGTTGCGGCGGGTTTGCCATAGGTCCGCGGCATCCAGCGCGGCGAACTGATCCTGCATGGCTTGGTAGGCGCCGGGGTTGGCGTCTTGGAGGAAGGCGGCGACCTCTGGGTCGCCGAGCGTGGCGTCATGGTAGGCGTCGAACAGGTGCGGGCCGACGACGCCTGCCAGATGCGCGAAGGACGCCATGTGGTCGAGGGTGGCGGCGATCTCTGCCCCGCCGCGAAAGCCGTGGCGCATCATGCCGTGCAGCCAGTCGGGCTGGGTTGCGCGGGCCTGAACGACGCGGGCGATTTCTTCGGGCAGGGTGCGGGCGCGGGGGCGGTCCGGTTGCGTGCTGTCGAGGTGGTAGAGGGCGGCCTTACCGCCGGTCACGGCTTGGGCTGCGGCGAAGCCTGCCTCGTGCGCGGCGTAATCAGAGGCCAGCAGGACGTCGGTTTCTGGCAGGTCTTGCAAGTGAACGAAGCTGTCCGCGGCGGCGACGCGGGCGCGGATGCCCGCCTCGTCCTTTTCAGTCTTTGGACCGTCGAGGGCATAGGCACTGGCGGCGAGCCATGCCTCGCCCGCCGCTGTGCGGGCGTCGTCGGTGAAGGTTTCGATATCTGCGCCCATGCCAAGTCCAAAGCTGCCGGGGGCCGGGCCGTAGACACGGGCGGCGGGGGCGTGGCCGGCATAGGGGTTCCAGTCCGCAGCTTCGTCGCGGGCGGACAGTGCGCGGACGGCTTGCGAAAACAAGGCCGACAACGTTGGGAACACATCGCGGAACAGGCCAGACACGCGCAGGGTCACGTCGATGCGCGGGCGATCGAGGTCGGTGATGGGCAGCACTTCGATGCCCGACACCCGCTCTGACCCTTGGTCCCAGACCGGCTTCACGCCCAGAAGGTGCAGCGCCATTGCGAATTCCTCGCCTGCCGTGCGCATGGTGGCCGAGCCCCAGAGATCCACGATCAGACCGCGGGGCCAGTCGCCTTCTTCTTGCAGGTGGCGGCGCACCAGTTCCTCTGCCAGCTTGACACCTTGGGCGTAGGCAGCGCGGGTGGGAACGCCGCGCGGATCGGTGGTGTAGAGGTTGCGGCCTGTGGGCAGCACGTCACGCCGCCCGCGATGGGGGGAGCCGGAGGGGCCACCCGCGATGCGTTTGCCGTTTAGGGCGTCGATCAGGGCGGTGCGTTCGGTGTCTGCGTCCTGGCCCCATATGTGGAGGCCATCGCCAAACTGGCTTTCCTTGATGTCGCAGACAAAGCGGTCGATGCGTGTGATCGCCTCTGCGCTGCACGCCGCGCGGTCGAGGCCGAGGTCATTTTCGACGCCGATGGCTTGGGCTTCGGCGCGGATATCCTCTTGCAACCGGTCGCGGCGTTTCGGGTCAAGGCCGTCGGCGTTCGAAAATTCGTCGAGCAGCGACTCAAGCCGGACAAATCGGTCAGGCGTTGCGCTGTCCTTCATCGGCGGCGGCAGGTGGCCGAGGGTGATGGCGCCGATGCGGCGCTTGGCTTGCGCGGCCTCGCCCGGGTCGTTCACGATGAAGGGGTATATGACGGGCAGAGTGCCAGTAAGTGCTTCGGGCCAACAGGTATCGGACAGAGCCACCGCCTTGCCCGGCAGCCATTCGAGCGTGCCGTGCGCGCCGATGTGGATCAGGGCCTGCGTCTGGGTCTGAAGCCAGAGGTAGAAGGCGACATACGCGTGGCGCGGCACGCGGCTGAGGTCGTGGTAATCGTCATCCCGCGCATCCGGTGTGCCGCGTTCGGGTTGCAGGGCCACCAAAACCTTGCCACGCCGTATGGCGGGGAAGTGGAACACACCGCCCAGAGTGTCAGCGGCTGGATCTCCCCAAGCGGCCTGCAGATCATTCTGCAGGTCGGCGGGGAGCTGCGCCCATGCAGCCTTGTAGGCGTCAAGCGGCCACGCGATTGTTTCAGTTTCGAGCGCGGATGCGACTGGAGTGGGATCGGTGTCATGACCAGCCGCCTTGAGGTCCGACAGGATAGCCTCGGTCGAGGCAAGCGCATCGAGACCCACGGCATGAGCCATGTTCCAGTCCTTGCCGGGGTAGGTGCTGAGTACCAATGCAAGCGTGCGATCAGCGGCCGAAGTCGCGGCAAGGTTGGTCCACGCTTTCACCCGATCTGACACCATATCTATGCGCTGGGCGTCGGCTGCATGGGCGTAGCGTGCAAATTGCAGGGCCTCGTCCTGCGGCTGTGGTTCCTTGAAGGATGCGACACCAGCGAGGAGGCGGCCATCCACCTCAGGCAGCACAACATGCATGGCAAGGTCGGCGGGTGACAGGCCGCGTTCGGCCTCTTCCCATGCTTCGCGGGTCGAAGTGGCAAGGGCGATCTGGAAGACCGGGACATCGCCTGCGTCTAGAGGTGACGCGCCATTTGCGCCGATGCCGGAGAAGGCGGTGGCATTGACGATGGCGGAAGGTTTCAGATGTGCGACTTGGCGGGCCATCCACGCGGCGGCTTCGGGCGCCTTGAGCGAAGGGGCAAAGAGACCAAGGACGCGGAAGCCGCGTGCGCGCAGAGCTTGGAAGGTCGCTTCGATCGGGGACAGGTCGGCGGCGGCGAGGTAGGCGCGATAGAATGTGACGAGGATCAGCGGTTTGTTGTCGGCGCCATGGATCAGGGGGCAGGCAACGCCATCTTCGGGCGTCCATGCACCGACCGTCGGTAAAGCTTTGGAGCCTTTGACCGGGCCTGCATAGAGGCCGGAGGCAAGGGCCATTTGCGCCAGTGCCGCTTGGGCGGCGACAGCACCGCCTGTGTCGCAGAGATGGGCAAGGCGCCGCAGTGTTGAGGTTGGAAGGGTGGACACCTCATCCAGCCTTGGGTCGGGCCGGCCATCTGCGGGCAGGACGGCGAGCGCAATGCCTTTCTGGCGGCAGAGCGCTTCGACTTGCTGGAGGCCGTAGGCCCAGTAGGGCACGCCGCCGATGAGGCGGATCAGGATGCCTTTGGCCCCCTCAAGTGTTTGTTCGACATAGGTGTCGACGGACAGCGGGTGTTTGAGGCCGACAAGGTTGGCCAGCCGCAGCGTGGGCAGCTTGCCGTCCGCACGGTGCCATGCCGCCGCGAAGGCCCCAAGGTCACTGTCGGAGAAGGACAGCACCACCAGATCCGCGGGCGTCTGCCCCAGATCGGTGGGTGTCTCGGTCTCTTCGAGCCCGTGGCTTTCGCGGAAGACGACGTGCATGGCGGGGGCCTGGTGGGGTTTCGTTACTCGGCAGCTTCGGTGACTTGGACCAGAGCGGCGCGAATGGCTGCTTCGTTCACGTCGTCATGCTCGGCAATCACGACCAAACGGCCCTGTCGCGCCTCATTTGCGGCCCAGGGGCGGTCGAATTGGTGGCGGACGCGGGCGCCCACGGCTTGGACGAGCAGGCGCATGGGTTTGCCGGTGACGGCGGCGTAACCTTTGACGCGCAGGATGTTCTGCGTCTTGGCCATCGCTTCGATGCGGGCGACCAGTTCGGCCGGGTCGCTGACTTCTGGGATGTCGATGATGACGCTTTCGAAATCGTCATGTTCGTGGTCATCGTGTCCGTCGTGGTGCGACGGGCGCGCGTCCATGTCATCTTCGGCGGCGGCTTCAAGCCCGAGGATCACGCGGGGATCAACCACACCTTCGGCCACTTCGACAACGGGCAGTGGGCGGGGGGCTTCTGCTTCGATCACTGCTTTGGCCTTCGTAATACCGTCGGGACCCGCAAGGTCGGGTTTGGTCAGCAGGATGATGTCGGCGCAGCTGATCTGATCTTCGAACACTTCGGACAGCGGCGTTTCGTGATCAAGGCTGTCATCCGCTTTGCGCTGGGCATCGACGGCGGCCACGTCCGGCGCGAAACGGCCCGCCGCGACGGCTTCGGCATCAGCCAGCGCGATCACGCCATCGACGGTGATGCGGCTGCGAATGTCCGGCCAGTCGAAGGCTTTGAGCAGCGGTTTCGGCAGGGCGAGGCCGGAGGTTTCGATGAGGATGTGTTCGGGCTGCGGGTCGAGGGCCATGAGCGCCTCGATCGTCGGGATGAAATCGTCGGCCACGGTGCAGCAGATACAACCATTTGCCAGTTCCATGATGTTTTCGGCGGGGCAATCTGGGATTGCGCAGGACTTGAGGATGTCGCCATCAACGCCGACGTCGCCAAATTCGTTGACCACCACGGCGAGGCGCTTGCCCTGCGGGTTCTGCATCAGGTGGCGCACTAGGGTGGTCTTGCCCGAGCCGAGAAAGCCGGTGATGACGGTGACGGGAACTTTGTTCAGATTTGCCATGCTTAAAACTCCTGCGGGGGGATGCGGGCGATGCAGTTTTTGCGGAAATGTTCGGGGCGCTCGCGCCAGGGCACGATGCCATCGGTGGTGGCGGCGTATTTGCCGATACCTTCGACAACCATGTCGGCGTCACGGTCTTCCATCAGGTTGCCGTAGACGTAGGTCCAGCGCTGGGCCCCACCGCGCACGGCGACAGAGCATCCGGAGGAACAGTTGGACAGGCATTCCACAGCCTTGAGGGTTACGCCCTCGGGCATGGTGCGATTGGCAAGCTCGGCATGCAGCGCTTCGCCCGGGCGAGTGCCATCCTCGGGCACCTCAAGCTCACGACGGCATTTCACGCAGACCAGGAGTTCCACGGGGGGCAAATCGGCCATGTTATTTCCCTGTCAGGGGACAGCATGGCAGATGACGGGC
>NZ_JBYNDP010000221.1:0-3493 GCF_059783535.1 Tateyamaria sp.
TGCCCTTTGTTTATCGCATCCTCGACTGGTCCCTTTGGTGAGCCATAGAAGTTGCCAAAGACGTGGGCATGTTCCAGCATCTCCCCATCAGTAACCTGACCCTTGAACGCAGCCTCAGAGATGAAACGATAGTGCTCGCCATCGACCTCACCCGGCCTTGGTTCACGCGTTGTGGCGGATACAGAAAACGATAGGCCCGAGTCCCAATCCCGCAACCGACGGGCCAATGTGCTTTTGCCGGCACCTGACGGCGAGCTGAGTATAATCAGAAGACCACGGCGGTTCTGAGCGTCGGTCATATTATTATTCCACGTTCTGCACTTGCTCACGCATTTGGTCGATCAGCGCCTTCAACGCCAATCCGACAGCCGTCAAATCGGCGTTCTGCGCTTTTGAGCATAGAGTATTGGCTTCGCGGTTGAACTCTTGCATGAGGAAATCGAGCTTGCGCCCAACCGCACCCCCGTCATTCAAAAGCGCGCCTGCGGCTTTGACATGTGTGTGTAGCCGGTCAATTTCCTCGGTCACGTCCGACTTGACCGCCAGCAAGGCCAGCTCTTGAGCCACACGATCCGGGTCCGCACCGTCCGCGTTGTCCAAAACGCGGGCTAGGTTCCGTTTCAAATTTGCCGCCACATCGCCCTTACGTTCTTCTGCCAACGCGGCGGCTTGTTCGGTCAGTTGCCCGACTTCGGTCAACTGCGCCAACATCACCTCGCGCAAAGCCGATCCTTCGCGCGTCCGCATATCATCAAAGGCATCCAGAAGCGCCGGAACCTCGGAAAGCAACGCAGCGCGTAATGGGCCTGGATCATCCTGTGCCGCACCCGCATCCATAACGCCTCGCATACTCGCAATGTCGGTGGCGCGGGATGGCGCAAGCGACAGCCCCTGCTCCATCGCCTCAGCTTCAATTGTCAGAAGGCTTTGAACGACGGCGCGCATGGTTTCTTCGTTCAGTGATAAACCAGCCGCCGCATCATCGCGCGTGATGCGAAGCGACAACGTGACATTGCCGCGCTTGGCCCGCGCTGCAACGAGCGGCCGCAGCGCCGTCTCCAACCCGTCAATCCAATCCGGAACCCGCAAGCGTACGTCCAGACCTTTGCCATTGACGCTGCGAATATCCCATGCCCAGCGGAATGAGTTGAATGCACCGGTAGCAGCCGAGAAACCAGTCATTGAGCGCGGCGCGCCATCTTTAGATGTGTTGGTCATGTCTTTGCGTTTAGGGGGAAGTTCACATCGGGGCAAGCCACTGGCCATGTCCCCGCGGGGACAGAGCGGTGATTAACCATTTGTTAGCTTTCCCCAAGCGGTTTCCTACAAATTTGATATGTTTTGCGTCAATCCCGAAGCAAAGCATTCGGCGGACCGAGCAAGAGTATGTACAGATGGACAAATCAGACCTTTACACGCACAATGTCAGCGCAATGACAGAGTTCCGCGCAAACACAGGTTTTTCGGCGATCTCGCAGGTTGAAGCCTATTGGGAAGGCTTGCGTGGCACGCGTCTGATGCCAAAGCGGTCCGAGATTGATCCACGTGGCATTGAATCGGCGCTGGAATACACCTTCGTTCTGGAACGCATTGCGCCAGGCATGGCACGCATTCGCATCGCGGGCAGTCACCTCGGTGACTTGATGGGAATGGAAGTGCGGGGGATGCCGCTCACATCTTTCATCACGCCACCCTGTCGTCGCCAAATCGCAGATGCCATCGAAGATGTCTGCCAACGCCCGGCCATGTGCGAATTGCGGATGAGCGCAGAGACAAACATTTCAAAACCGCAGATGGAATGCCGTCTGCTTCTGCTGCCACTCAAAAGCGACCTCGGCGATGTGAGCCGGATTTTGGGATGTCTGGTTGCACAAGGTGAAATCGGGCAGACACCGCGCCGTTTCAACGTGGTTGGTGCGCGTATTCGACCGATTGCGTCTCCCGCGTCCAGACCGGCGCCCATCGAACCAACGGTTCAGGCCAGGCCGCAGCGCGTGCAGGTGGACGGTTTTGCAGAAAGCCAGAAAAGTTTTGAAGCTACGACGCCGAGACCAAGCGTTCCGTATCTTCGTCTGGTCAAGTCAGACGACAAATAGATCAGAGGTCGAAAGGTCGACTAAAAGAAACGCGCCGAACGGTTGGTTCGGCGCGTTTTTGTTTCGATCAACTTGCGGCGCGTGCCTTGGCGCGCGTGGCGCGCAATTGAGACAGCTCTTCGGCCACAAGGAATGCCAGCTCAAGCGACTGCGAGGCATTCAGGCGTGGATCGCACGCCGTGTGATAGCGATCACTCAGGTCTTCTTCGGTCACAGCGCGCACACCACCCGTGCATTCAGTGACGTCTTGCCCGGTCATCTCGAAATGCACACCGCCAGGCACTGTACCCTCGGCAGCATGTACACCAAAGAATTCACGCACTTCACGAAGCACGCTGTCGAACGGACGCGTCTTGTAACCTGTCGAAGACTTGATCGTGTTTCCGTGCATCGCGTCACACACCCAGACAACTTCCGCACCTTCCTCGCGGACGGTGTTGATCAGACGCGGCAGGTGTTCAGCAACCGATCCGGCACCGAAACGCGCTATGAGGGTCAAGCGACCAGCTTCGTTTTCCGGGTTCAGCTTCGCAAGAAGCACCTTTAAATCCTCGGTTGTCATGCTGGGACCGCATTTCAGACCAATGGGGTTTTGCACCCCACGAGCGAACTCGACATGTGCGCCATCGGGCTGGCGGGTGCGGTCACCGATCCAGATCATATGACCGGAGCCAGCCAACCATTTGCCGCTGGTCGAGTCGATGCGTGTCAACGCTTCCTCGTATTCCAGCAACAGAGATTCATGGCTAGTGTAGAATTCAACCGACGAAAACTCGTGCGTCGTGTCGGCATCAATGCCCGCCGCCGCCATGAAGTCGATTGTGTCCTGAATACGCGCGGAAATCTCGCGGTATTTCTCCGCCCCTGCCCCATCTGCAAAACCCAGGGTCCACGAATGCACCATGTTCATATCTGCGAAACCACCGGTCGAGAACGCGCGCAGCAGGTTCAGCGTGGCTGCTGCCTGCGTGTAGGCCTGCAACATCTTCTGTGGGTTCGGAATCCGAGCCTCGGGCGTGAAGTCCAATTCGTTAATGATATCACCACGGTAGCTGGGTAATTCCACACCATCCACCACCTCGGTCGGAGCCGAGCGCGGCTTGGCGAACTGGCCAGCCATGCGGCCCAACTTGATCACCGGAACCTTGGCGCCGTATGTCAGCACCATTGCCATCTGCAACATAACTTTGAACGTGTCACGGATGCTGTCAGCGCTGAACTGATCAAATGCCTCAGCACAGTCGCCGCCTTGCAGCAGGAACGCGTCACCACGGGATGCATCGGCGAGATGAGCCTTTAGCCGCCGCGCCTCGCCTGCAAACACCAGCGGAGGATACTTTGCAAGCTGCGCCTCAACCGCGTTCAGTGCCGCAGTGTCGGTATAATCGGGCATCTGG
>NZ_JBYNDP010000091.1:0-16048 GCF_059783535.1 Tateyamaria sp.
GCGAAAGCTGCAACCGCGTGCGGATCACCTGCACGGGCGAGATTTACATGTGCCTTGGCCAGGAAGACATGGCCGACCTGCGCGCGCCTCTGCGTGACTTCCAGGAGGACGACGGCCCGCTCAAGGATGCCATTCGCGCAGCCATTGCCCTCAAGCCCAAGGGCCATGATTTCGACTATTCCCGGCAACGGCTGGATGGGCAGATGCCCCGGCACATGAGCCATACAGGCGGCTAGGCAACCAATGCGGCCAACAGCCCTGTTCCGGCTTTACCGCGCCCTCAGCGCGGTGGCGCTGCCCTTTGCCGCGCGCTCGGCCGTGAACAAGTTGCGCAAGGGTGGTGTTGCAGTAGATCGCGCTCATGAACGGCTGGGCCATGCCAGTGCTGAACGCCCATTGGGAACGCTGGTCTGGTTTCACGGCGCGTCGGTGGGCGAGGCAAAGTCAGTGCTGCCCCTGATAAAGCGCATCCGCGATGTGGCGCCGGACATGCGGGTGCTGCTGACGTCCGGCACCGCTACATCAGCCGAGGCTGTTGCCCCCCACCTGCCCCCAGGTGTCCTGCACCAATTCAGCCCGCTCGACGGGGTTGGTCCCCTCACCCGCTTTCTGGACCACTGGCGGCCCGATCTGTGTGTTCTTGTCGAATCCGAGCTGTGGCCCAACCTGCTGGATATCTGCGCGCAACGGGATTTGCCCGTTGCCCTGCTCAATGCCCGGCTTTCAGAACGAAGCGCAGACGGCTGGAAGAAGTTTCCGGCAACGGCGTCCTATGTTCTGCGCGGGATCGCTTGGGCGCATTGTCAGGACAGGCGCAGCCGGGATCATTTGCGGGACATGGGCCTGGCCGGGGCCGAACAGGGCACCAACCTCAAATCCGTTCTCGGAGCACCCCGCGTCAAACCGGAAGAGTTGGAAGCAGCGCACAACGCGCTCGGAGGACGGCCCGTTTGGGTCGCTGCATCCACGCACCCGGGAGAAGAAGAGCAGGTGCTAGCCGCGCAAAACATTCTGTTGAAGTCACGTCCGAACCTCTGCCTGATCCTTGTTCCCCGCCACCCGGAACGGGCCACCGATATCCTGCCCTTGGTCCATAATGCGAACCTAAGTGTCGCACAACGCAGCAAGGCGCAGACTTTGGATACACCTGTGCAAGTCTATCTTGCCGACACGATGGGTGAGACAGACCTGTGGTATGCACTCAGCCCCATCGTGTTCCTTGGCGGCTCTTTCTCGAACGTGGGCGGTCACACACCCTTTGAGCCTGCAGCGGCTCATACGGCGATCCTGCACGGACCGAACTACGCGAACTTCGCCGAAGCCTATGCCGCGTTCCAGATGAAGGACGCGAGCGTACAAGTGACAGACGGGACCACGCTCGCGGCAGAGATCGACACACTCCTCACCCACCCGAGCCGCGCCGCGCAACTCGCCGCCAACGCCCGCCCTCTTGCCCCCACGGGCACCGAAGCGCTGGACGCGATTGCACACCGCCTCTTCTCTCTGGCGGATGGTCAGGCTATGGACCGCAATGCCTGATCTCGCTGATATCGACGTTATTGCCCCAAACTTCAAACGCCGCCACTCCGGTGTGACGTCCACGGTGCTACGCCTGGTTCCATTGCAGGCCAAGCAGATCAGTATCACCAGCTGCGCACCTGACCTACCCACACAAGTCCCAAACATCCCTTGGACACGGCTTTTGACGATGCCGCGCAAAGGCCCATCTGGTCCACGGGTTTGGCATGCGCGGCGCAATGTTGAAATGGTTGGGGGGCTGGCCCTCAAATACCTGTTGGGGAAACAATTGCGGTTGCTGTTCACCTCGGCTGCCCAACGTCGGCACAAGCGCTTCACACGCTGGTTGATACGCCAACAGGATGCGGTGATTGCAACGTCCTCCAAATCCGCAGACTATCTTGAACGCGAAGTCACGGTTATTCATCACGGCTTGGACTGCGACCTGTTTTGCCCCGCCCAGGACAAACCAGCCTTGCGCAAAGAACTAGGCCTGCCTCCGGGAATCCTCATTGGCTGCTTTGGCCGCATTAGACATCAGAAGGGCAATGACCTCTTTGTAGATACGATGCTGCGCGTCCTGCCTAAGCATTCGAATGCCCAAGCTTTGGTCATGGGCCGAGCGACAAGCGAGCATCAATCCTATCTCAATGACCTCAAAGCGCGGGTTGCAGATGCCGGATTATCAGACCGACTTCACTTTCGTGACGAAGTGCCAATCGACCAGCTCGCCGATCACTTCCGCGCGCTAGATCTGTATATTGCACCGCAACGGTGGGAAGGGTTTGGATTGACACCGCTTGAAGCCATGGCCAGTGGCGTACCAGTCATTGCAACCCGGGTTGGCGCGTTCGAGGAATTGATCAAGGACGGTGAAACCGGGCATCTCGCAGACATCGAAGATGTCGATACCATTGCCGAGTACACCGACGCGCTTTTGTCCGACCCTGAACGGCTCGCCGCAATGGGCAAAGCGGCCCGCACCCACGCCGCCGCGAACTTTCGGTTGCAGCAAGAGGCGGATGCGATAATCGAGGTCTATCGCCGGTTGCTGAATAACTAAGGGACGGTGGGTGGGCGACCCGCCAAAGGCGGGAGCGTCACCCGGTGTCACGATGCCAAGGGCAACCGCTGTTCCACGATCTCTGCCCACCAGGAACACCCTGCCGGAATCGCTTCGTCGTTGAAGTTGTATTCGGGGTGATGAACCATTGCCGTGTCGCCATTGCCGACAAGGATGTAAGCCCCGGGCCGTTCTTCCAGCATGAAGGCGAAATCCTCGCCGCCCATGACCAGGGGCGCTTCTTCACACTGACCTGACACCGACCGGGCCACATCGGCCGCAAATTCAGTTTGCTCGTCATGGTTCACCATCACCGGATAGTTCCGGTTGTAATTCACCCGCGCCGCACCGCCAAAGGTGCTTGCAACACCCTCACAGATTTCGACCACCCGCTTTTCAGCCAGATCACGCGCCTCTGCGCTCATGGTACGGACGGTACCCATGATCTGCACCGTCTGCGGGATCACGTTGAACGCCTTGGAAGATGTCTCGAACGACGTGATGGACACCACGATCCGGTCAATCGGGTCCGCGTTCCGGCTCACGATCGATTGCAGCATCGTCACCGCGTGCGAGGCCATCAGGGTCGTATCAATTGTCTCGTGCGGCTTGGCCGCATGCCCGCCAAGCCCTTCGAACTCGATCTCAAGCAGATCGGTTGCCGCAAAAAATGGCCCCGGCCGGATGGAGAACTCGCCCACAGGACGTCCTGGCCAGTTGTGCATGCCATAGACTTCCTGAATGCCCCAACGATCCATCATGCCATCGTTGCACATCTCGCGGCCACCGCCGCCGCCCTCTTCGGCAGGCTGGAAGATGACCACAACCGTGCCATCGAAATTCCGCGTCTCCGAAAGATACTGCGCAGCCCCCAACAGCATCGCCGTGTGACCGTCGTGACCGCAGGCGTGCATCGCCCCCTCGGTTTTCGACGCATATTCAACGCCGGTCGCCTCGTGGATCGGCAGCGCGTCCATGTCCGCGCGCAGGCCAATCACATTGCCCGACCCATCGGCCTTTCCCTTGATCACACCAACGACACCGGTGCGCCCAATCCCCTCAACCACGTCATCACAACCAAAAGCGCGCAGCTTTTCGGCAACCAGCGCGCTGGTGCGATGTGTGTCGAACAGAATTTCAGGATGCTGATGGATGTCTCGTCGCCACGCGGTGATGTCGGCGTGCATTTCGGCAAAACGGTTCTTGATGGGCATTAATGCGTCCTTTGATTACTGCGCAGGCATACGTTGTTCGACCAGCTCCACGAACCAGCTGGCACCGGCGGGAATAGCTTCGTCATCGAATTGATACTCCGGGTGATGCACCATTGGCCCGTCCCCATTTCCCAGCATGATGTAGGCACCGGGACAGGCATTGAGCATGAACGAGAAATCTTCGGCTGCCATGATGGGCGGGATATCGGTAATCACGTCCCCAGCGACGGCGCGGGCGGCAGCCGCTGCATATTCTGTATACTCATCATGGTTGATGGTCACAGGGTATCCAACGGTGTAATCCACCTTGGCTTCACATTGATGGGCTTGGGCCGTGGCTGTCACGATCTCGCTCACGCGCGCTTCCACGAAATCCCGCACCTCTGGGTCCAATGCACGAACCGTACCGGTCATGCGCGTCACCTGCGGAATGATGTTGTGGGTGTCGATGTCTGAGTGCAGCGCGCACACTGACACAACGGCCGACGCCAACGGATCCACATTCCGGCTCGCAATGCTTTGCAGGCCCAGAATGATATGCGCCGCCGCCACATTGGGATCGATGGATTGGTGCGGAGCTGCGGCATGTCCACCCTTGCCGGTTACGGTCACCTCGAATTCATCTGCCGAGGCCAGCAATGCGCCCGGGCGAATGGCAAAGGCACCTGTCGGCAAACCCGGCATGTTGTGCAGGCCATAGATCTCTTGGATGCCCCACCGATCAATCAACCCATCATTGACCATCTCACGGCCCCCGCCTCCGCCTTCCTCGGCAGGTTGGAAGGCCAGCACCACCGTGCCGTCAAAGTTCCGCGTCTCGGCCAGATATTGCGCTGCGCCCAGCAGGATCGACGTGTGCCCATCATGGCCGCAGGCATGCATCTTGCCCGGGTGCTTTGACGCATAGTCGAGCCCCGTCGCCTCTTCGATTGGAAGTGCGTCCATATCGGCGCGCAACCCCACTACGCGACCCTTCGTGTCCGTACGGCCTTTGATGACGGCGACAACGCCGGTCTTGCCTATACCTGTTGTAACGTCATCGACACCGAAATCCCGAAGCCGTTCCACAACAAAGGCCGCCGTTTCATGCACGTCGAAATCCAGTTCCGGATGTGCATGAAGGTGGCGGCGCCAGCCCGTGATCTCGGCGTGGGTCTCGGCAAGGCGGTTCTTGATAGGCATAGTGTGATCCTGTCAGACAAATGGGCCGAGGCGCATCTTGCTGCCATCGGAAAAACGGCTCAGGCGGAACCGCGTCAGATCATGGCCCGGATCGTCGCCCATGACCAGAGCCGCCAGCACCTTTCCCATGCCCGGACCAATGCCGAACCCGTGACCGCTCATCCCGGTGCCGATGGTCAGTCCCGGCAACGCGTCCACGCGATCCACGACCGGAACCACGTCGGGCATGGTGTCAATCATCCCTGCCCATGCGGTCTTGATCCGCACGGGCCCAAGATCCGGGAACAATGCCTGAAATCTGCTGGTCAATTGCGCCACCTTGCGGCGATTGGGGGTGGGGTTGAGAATGCGCATCTCTTCGAACGGGCTTGGACCATCGGCCTCCCAACGGCGCGATGTCGACCAGGCATCGGGATAACCACGCGGTGCGGCTGGAAGGAAACGCGTGCCGAACGGGTCGGCGCGCAATTGTGGCAGGTATTTCGGCAGCGCCCGAAACGCATCCGGACCAATGAACAATTCGTGAAACCCACCGGCAGCTAAGGAGTATCCCCCATCCTTACGCGGTCTAAACGCAATACCGTCATCTGCGGCGCCGCCGGGAAACACCATCGGCAGCGCCTCGGTTGCGGCAACCGTCGCACGCACCGACAGTTGCGGTAGCGAAATACCGTGGCGGCGCATCAGCAAGGAAGACCATGCGCCCCCCGCAAGCACAACCTCAGGCGCAACGATGCGACCTTGTTCAGTGACAACGCCCGCCACGCGACCCGCCTGTATATCAAGCGCCCGAACCGCGCAGTTTTCGACAATGATCGCACCTGCACGCACCGCAACGCCGGCCAGCGCGGGAACGGCCACCCAAGGTTCAGCCCGCATGTCAGATGCGGTATGAAGCGCGCCGGCATAGCTCCTCGACATCCCCGGAACCAGATCAGCAACTTCGCTGACACTCAGCAGCCGACTATCAACATCATTGGCCGCAGCATGCGGTAACCAATCGGCATAACGTCCCATTTCCGCATCCGTCTTTGCCAGATAGGTCACCCCACCTTGCGTCAGACCGATATCGACATTGGTCCGCTTGGCCAGATCGCGCCACAAACGGTTGGCCTCGACCATAATGGGTAATTCGTCTGGGTCCCGCCCCTGCTGACGAATCCATCCCCAATTGCGGCTGGACTGTTCCCCGGCAATGCGTCCCTTTTCCAAAAGGACAACGCGCTGCCCACCCTCAGCCAGGTACAAGGCGGTGCAAACACCAATCACACCGCCGCCAATCACAACCACATCTGCCTGTTCCGGCGGCGGGCCGGGCCAGGTGACGGGGGTTGCATCATGGATAGGGAAACTGGTCATGGCATAGCGGTTGGGGATGCCGCAGACATCGGTTGCACAGGGCACCCCAGCACTGGCGTCAGCCCGTTTTTCACTTCGTACCCCGCCGCCCTACGCAAGGCGCGCCACAAGATCACGCATGAACGCGCGTCCCGCCTCGAACTGGGCGACGGTGATGAACTCGTTGGGCTGATGTGCCTGCGCAATATCGCCGGGTCCACAAACCACGGCAGAATAACCGGCCGCCTGGAACTGCCCAGCCTCTGTTCCGTAGCTGACCACATGAGTGCCGTTATCACCCGTGATGGCGCGCACAAGGCCTTCGGCGGCCCCGTCTTCCTCGGGTTTGAGCGGCGGCACGTCAAAGCGTGTCTCGATATCAACGCGCGCCTCGGGATGTGTGGCCTTCATCCCCTTCTCAACCTCGGCAACATGGGCCAGATACGCCTCTTTCAACGCCACAACATCGTCGCCGGGCACCGCACGAAAATCCATCGAGAAGTAACAATCCTTTGCAGTGATGTTGTGGGCGGTGCCACCGTGCACCTGCCCGACATGCCACGTTGTAAAGGGGGGATCGAACATGGCGGCCAGCGTTGAGGGTTCAGCCACCATATTCTCCGCGTTCCGATGGTTGGCAAAGTCGATGATCCTTGCCCCCTCAAGGATCGCGCTCACCCCTTGAGGCAGAAGGGAGGAATGCACTTCGAAGCCAACCACATGCGTGTCAAACCCTTGCCCGCCCTTGTGGCCTGTCACCGCTTTCATCATCGAAGGTTCGCCAACGATAACCGGACCACCTTTGGGCAGGACACCTTGCATCGCCGCGATCATGGGCGGCGCACCCAAACACCCGATCTCTTCGTCAAAGCTCAAGGCCAGCTGCAGGGGCGTTTTCACACCGGCATAATGCGCCTCCACCAACGCCCAAAGAGCAAGCGCGTCAAACCCCTTCATGTCGCATGTACCGCGACCGAAATACTTTCCGTCCTTCTCAGTCACCACAAACGGATCGGTGTCCCAAGGCTGCCCATCCACGGGCACGACATCCGTGTGACCAGACAGAACGACCGCACCTTCAACTTTGGGGCCAACATGGGCGTAAATTGCCGCCTTTGGCTCATCCGGATGATAGTACCGATGTGCGGAAATGCCGTGATCGTTCAGATACCCCTCAACCCAATCAACCAGGGGCAAGTTGGTGTCGCGGCTGACAGTCGGGAAACTGATGAGCTTGGTCATCAGCTCAAGCGGAGTCATTCTGGGTGTCATGTGGATCTCTTTCGATACTCGGCCAGCCTAGGCGGAGTGTTGACCGACTACCAGTGCTGTCGACCGACGCAAACACATCAACATGAATGCGCCGACCAGGGTCGGAAAATCAAACAGTGACGATGTCAGAGCGTTTGAACGGCGCGATCAGTAACCGCTGTCGGTGGTCAGCACGAGGTGGCCCGGTTCAATTTCGGTGTATTCGGATGGCGCCGGATCATAGTCAACCGGATGAATGGGTGACGGGATCGGTTTGAAATTCAAGTCTTTCTCGTCCTTGCGCTGACGCGGGTCAGCGATCGGCACGGCCTTCATCAAGGCTTGGGTATAAGGGTGCTGCGGGTTCTCGAAGACACGCGCACGTGGCCCCATCTCAACAATCCGGCCCAGATACATGACGCCCACATGGTGGCTGACCCGTTCCACCACAGCCATGTCATGGCTGATGAACAAGAAGGACAGCCCCAATTCGGCCTGCAACTCCATCATCAGGTTCAAAACCTGCGCCTGAACGGACACGTCCAGCGCTGACACGGCCTCGTCCGCTATGATCAGCTTGGGATTCAGCGCAAGCGCGCGTGCAATGGCAACGCGTTGGCGCTGTCCACCCGATAGCTCGTGCGGGTAGCGACGCATAAAGCTGCGCGGCAACTCGACCCGATCAAACAGCATCTCGACCCGCTTGATGCCTTCCTCGCCCTTGAACATCCCAAAATTCTGCATGGGCTCGGCCACCTGGTCGGCCAGTTGCATCTGTGGGTTCAAAGAGGCGAACGGATCCTGAAAGATCATCTGCATATCACGCCGTGCATCGCGCAAATCGCGATCATTCAGCGCCATGATGTCGGTGCCATCCAGCACGATATGCCCCGACTGCGGTTCAACCAGACGCAGGATTGACCGACCCGCCGACGATTTGCCGCAGCCGGACTCTCCAACCAAGCTCAGGGTCTGGCCCTTGTTGATGGTAAAGGACACATCCTCGACCGCGTGCACATTCGCGACTGTGCGCCGGAAAAAGCCGCCCTTGACTGGAAAGCGCGTTGTTAGATTGCTGACTTCCAGCAGTTTCTCCTCGGTGCCGGGAATCGGGGCAATCTCACCCTGCGACCGGCCCAAAAGCTTCATCGGCTCGGGATAGGTTTTGCCCCGCATCTCACCCAATTTGGGCACTGCAGCCAAAAGCGCCTTGGTGTAGGGGTGCCGTGGGTTTTCGAAAATCTCGGCGACCGGGCCTTCCTCGACCTTGTTGCCACGGAACATGACAACGACACGATCCGCCATTTGCGCAACAACAGCCATGTCATGGGTGATGAACATTACGGCAGTGCCGGTTTCACGCTTCAACCGGTCCATTAGGGCCAGGATTTCGGCCTGAATGGTCACGTCGAGTGCGGTCGTTGGCTCGTCCGCGATCAGCAAACGCGGCTCACATGCCAGCGCCATGGCAATCACCACACGCTGCCGCATCCCGCCCGATAGCTCGTGCGGGTATTGCTTCATCCGGCGGGCGGGTTCGGGAATGCGCACTTGCTGAAGAAGTGACAAAGCGCGTTCTTCGGCCTGCGCCTTCTTCAACCCTTTGTGCAGTCGCAAACCCTCGGTCAACTGACGCCCGACGGTGAACACGGGGTTCAGCGCCGTCATCGGCTCCTGAAAGATCATACCGATCTCGTTGCCGCGAATGGTGCGCATCAGGCTTTGGTCCGTATCGGCCAGATCAACGGCATCCGCTTCCTTGCGATCAAACAACAGCCGACCGCCTGCAATCTCGCCCCCACCAAACTCCACAAGCCGCATCAGCGACAGCGACGACACCGACTTGCCAGAGCCGGATTCGCCAACGATACAGACCGTTTCACCGGCGTTGACCTCGAACGACACGTCCTCGACCCCAAGGACAGGTCCGTCCTTGGTTTGAAACTGCACGCGCAAATTCTGAATGTTTGCAATCGGCGACGTATCTGTGTGGTCGAGCATTTTTATCCCCGCAATCGAGCCTTTTTGGCTCAGGTTTTCCAAAGAGTGGGCGAAGGCACAGGCACTGTCAAACATTCACCTACGAAATTTATCGTTGACCGCACGCAACGCTTGCAATTTCCCCAAAAGCTGTTTCGATATTGCCGTGCGCTTGGGGGCCAAGATTAAAAACTACGGGGAAACCGTGGGTTATCGCGTAAACGTATCCTACCCTCAAGCCGGATTAGCGCCACACACGATGTGGCGTGCATTAGACGAGCAGGACAAACCTGCCGTCCAACAAGGAGTATGATATGACCCTCAAAACCCTTCTTATGGGTGCTGTGGCATCGGTGGCACTTGCCCCGGCAGCTTTTGCCGAGCGTGGCTCGGATGGCGAACTGAAGATCATCTATTGGCAGGCGCCATCGATTCTGAACCCGTACCTGTCGGGCGGCACCAAGGACATCGAATCCGCCTCGATGATCATCGAACCCCTCGCCCGCTACGATGAAACCGGCGCCCTGACACCCTGGCTGGCGGCAGAAATTCCAACCGTCGGCAACGGCGGCGTAAGCGAAGACCTGACCACCATCACCTGGAAGATCCAGGAAGGCATCACCTGGTCTGACGGCACCCCATTCACCTCGGCCGATGTGAAATTCACCGCTGACTACTGCATGCACCCCGAAGGCGGCTGCGCGCAGCTGGCATTCTTCGATGGCGTCGAGAATGTCGAGGCGCTGGATGATCTGACCGTGAAAGTCACGTTCAACCAACCGAAACCGAACCCGTATGGTCCATTCGTGGGCGGCCAGTCACCCATCATCCAAGCAGCTCAATTTGCAGACTGCCTGGGCGCAAAGGCCCCCGAATGCACCGAAGCAAACTTTAACCCCATTGGCACCGGCGGCTTCAAGGTTGAAGAATTCCGCCCCAATGACGTGATCACGATGGTCGCGAATGACAACTACCGCGACCCTGCAAAGCCTGCGTTCGCGCGTGTGACGTTCAAAGGTGGCGGTGACGCAACCGCTGCTGGCCGCGCTGTCCTGGAAACGGGCGAGTTTGACTACGCCTGGAACCTGCAACTGGCGCCCGACGTCATCGCCAAGATGGAAGAAGGCGGCAAAGGCAAAGCCATCGCAGGCTTCGGCCCGCTGGTGGAACGTCTGGAAATGAACCTGACGAACCCATCGCCGGATTTGCCACCAGAAACACGTGCCACAGTTGCCGAACCGCACCCGTTCCTGAGCGATATGGCGGTGCGTCAAGCCCTGTCCATGGCCATCGACCGTCCCCTTCTGGTTGAGGTCGGGTATGGCAAAGCAGGCAAGGTAACATGTGACCTTGTCCCTGCACCGGATATGTTTGCCTCCGGCGACATGCACTGTGCCACACAGGACATTGATGGCGCCAAGGCCCTTTTGGACGAAGCAGGCTGGGTAGACAGCAATGGCAACGGCATCCGCGACAAGGACGGCGTAGAATTGTCGATCCTGTACCAAACGTCGACCAACGCTGTGCGTCAGGACTTCCAGGCGCTGATCAAGGCGTGGTGGGAAGAGATTGGCGTGGAAACGGAACTGCGCAACCTCGACGCCTCCGTGTTCTTCGGCGGTGACCCGGGCTCGCCCGACACGTTCCAGAAGTTCTATGCCGATGTTGAAATGTACGCCAACACGTTCAACGGCACCGATCCCCAGCAATATCTGGCACAGTATCGTTGTGGCAACGAACCCAAGCCGTCCTCGCAATGGCAGGGTGAGAACATCAACCGCTTCTGCGATCCCGCATATGACGAGCTGATCGATGAACTTGCCCGCACAGGCGACATCGAAAAGCGCGCCGAAATCGCGATCAAGATGAACAACATGCTGACCAAAGACACCTTCACCATTGTGCCGCTTGTGCACCGTGGCCGCGTGTCCGCCCACTCAAATACGCTGGGCGGCGTGAAGCTGAACGTTTGGGACAGCGAAATCTGGAACACTGCGGACTGGTACCGTATCAAGTGATCAGATTCTCGGGGTGGGCGTTGTCGCCCACCCTACCCTCTGACCAAAAACAAAAAGACCTCCGCAAAAGGATTGGCCTCTCATGCTGACCTTCACAATCCGCCGGTTGATCCTGTCGATCCCGACGCTTTTGTTCATCAGCCTTGTGATTTTCCTGCTGTTGCAGCTCGCCCCGGGCGATCCGATGGCGCAAGTTCCGCTGACAGTCCCCCCTGAAGTCAAAGAGAAGATGCGCGAGGCGCTTGGCCTCGGTGCGCCGCTTCATGTCCAGTACTGGAAGTGGATGGTTCAGTTCTTCTGGATCGAACCTCAGGTCCTCATGGATCACTGGTTCGGCACAACCTTCGCCGAAGGCAAGCAACGCGTGATCTCCTGGCAGACGCGCAGCCCGGTCATGGACATCGTGGTGCAGCGTATCCCCCAAACGCTCTGGGTGGTTGGCCTGTCCTATATCGTTGGCATCCTGATTGCCCTGCCCATCGGCATCTACTCCGCCTACAAACAATACTCCGTCTTCGATCAGTCCGGCACATTCATCACGATGATCGGCTTTTCGATCCCGCCCTTTTTCACCGGCCCCCTTCTGATCGTCATCTTTTCGGTCCAACTGGGCTGGCTGCCCTCGATCTATGACACCACCCACGTTGTCACCGACTGGGCCAGTTTCAAAGTGCAGTTCATGCAAATGGTCATGCCCGTCATGGTGCTGGCGCTCCAGACCACTGCCCAGATCAGCCGCTACATGCGGTCGTCCATGCTCGACAATCTCGGTCAGGACTATGTGCGCACAGCACGGGCCAAGGGTCTGCGCGAAGGTGTCGTCGTCATGCAGCACGTTCTGCGAAACTCGATGATCCCGGTCATCACCGTTATCGCGCTTGGCGTGCCTTCGATCTTCGGCGGCGCCATCATCACCGAGAACGTATTCAAGGTGAACGGGATCGGGCAATTGCTGCTGACAGCACTTTTTGCCAACGACATCCCGATGGTCATGACCCTGACCTTCATCTTCGCGATCCTGATCGTGCTCTTCAACCTGATTGCCGACGTGCTCTACGGCGTGCTCGACCCGAGGATCCGCTATGACTGATCAGACGCAAGATATGCCCGCCTCCGGTGGGACAGACCCCTATGCCGCGCTCCAGGACAAGGAGCCGCCAAAAGCGCCCCGCAGCCAATGGAAAGATGTCTGGGACCAGTTCAAGCGGCACAAGGGCGCCCTCTTTGGCGGTGGCTTCCTGGTGTTCATCACACTGGCTGTGATCCTGGGCCCCTATATCTGGCAGATCGATCCGCAAAAGCTGGATATCCGCAACAAGGATATGCGGCCCATCTATGTCGCGCTTTGGGATGGTGACGCCAAAGTCGGGTGGTTCCGGCCCCTTGGCACCGACAACCTGGGCCGAGATATTCTGGCCAACCTGATTGCTGGTGGACGCGCCTCCATGGCCGTTGGCTGGGCCGCGATGGTCCTTGCGCTGCTGATTGGTACCTCCATCGGCGTGATCGCCGGCTATTTCAAGAAGGCCGACTTCTGGCTGATGCGCTTCACTGACCTCGTCCTGTCCCTGCCCATCCTGCCCTTGCTGCTGGTGGCCGTGACCCTTTTCCGCGAACCGCTCAGGGCCAATTTCGGCCCTGAAGGTGGCATGTTCATCCTGATTGTGGGGGTCGTGGGCCTGACGTCATGGATGCAAACAGCGCGCATCGTGCGCGGCGACATCCTGGCGCTCAAGGAACGCGAGTTCATTCTTGCCGCCCGCTCCATCGGCACCACATCGGGCAAAATCATCCGGCGGCACCTGCTGCCCAACGTGATCTCCCCCATCATGGTCTCCGCCACTTTGGGCCTCGCCACGGCGATCATCACCGAAAGCGCGCTCAGTTTCCTTGGCGTCGGATTCCCGTCCGACTTCCCGACATGGGGCAAACTGCTGGCAGATGCCGTGCAACGGATGGAGCAATACCCCGAACGTGTGGTCCTGCCAGGTATCCTGATCTCGCTGACGGTGCTGGGCGTAAACTACCTCGGCGACGGCCTGCGCGATGCACTCGATCCACGCATACGCGGGCGCTGACGCCTACTGGCTGAAAAGACGATGGGGGCGCAACCGAGAGGCAGCGTCCCCTTTTCGATTTCACCCAGTACACCAGACGGAGAAAGGGACGGCGGGCGGGGCGCATTTGCCACAGGCAAACAGCGTCCAACCCCGTCCTTACCGCTCAACCTTACTCTTCAAACGCTTGATCGCCGTCCACACAAGAAACACCACGGGCACCGTAATCAAAGCCGTCATCAGGTTCTTCGACACACCTGTCGTCGCTTCCAGCGAGTAGAACAGGTACGACAGCAACGATACTGAATAGTAACTGATGGCGACCGCCGAAAACCCTTCGACCGTGCGCTGCAGGCGCATCTGCAAGTCCGACCGCCGGTCCATGCTTTCAAGCAACGCCTGGTTCTGAGCCGACCGCTCCACATCCACCTGTGTCCGCAACAGGTCTGCGGCCCGTACGCTACGATCTGACATGGCGGCCAGGCGCCGTTCGGTCGACTGCACCGTTCGCATCGCGGGCTGATACCTGCGCATCATGAACTCGGCAAAGGTCTGGCGCCCCTGATAACGATCCTCGCGCAAGGCCTCGATCCGCTCGTTCACAATCGCCTCATAGGCCCGGGTTGCCCCGATGCGGAACGATGATTGGGCCGAAAGGCTTTCCAGCTCCGCGGAAATGGACAGCAGCGCCCGCAAGGTCTCTTCCGCCTCTGCATGCTCACCCGACATGCTCTCGACCAACTCGATCAAGCGGGTGTCGAGGGCGGTCAACTGCGTGCCCGTGGTTCGGGCGCGGGCAAAGCCGAGCATCGACATGGATTTGTAAGTCTCGATCTCGCACAGACGTTGCACGATCCGCCCGACGCGCCGCTGGCCTGTCTCTTCAGAGATGAACGCGGCAAAGCGCATATTGCCGTTCTGATCGATCCGAAAATCCCCCGCGATAACAGCGGCATCATCCAGGACAGAGCTGACGGCCAGGCTTTCCGGCACAAACCACTCCAGCAATCGCTTCTGAATCTCGGCTTCTTCGGGTCGCGGTTCAACCCGGATTAAAACCGAAGTAAAACGCTGCCCCGGCGCGGCCTCCAGCCATTCCTGCGGAAACGGCTCAAAAGCCCGAGCATCAAAGGGCCGATCCTCCACCCCATCCGAAAAGATGGTGTAGGTCACAAATTCGGTATGCTGCTCCCATTTCAGCCAATGCCGCCCGATCTGCCCATAGTAATGCGTGGCCCCCGGCTGCGGGTGTGGCGCGCCGTAGCGATCCAGCAATGCCTGCAAGTGCGCAACGTCCTTGGCACGGTCACGGTTGACCGCCATCTCCGGCTGCTTGAACGCGACATAGGCCGCCGCACATGGTGCACGCATGGACGGAAACGGACGGGCGTGCAGCTCGTTTGCAAGCTGGTATCGCAACGGGTGGTCTTCGATGGGGGCCATGACTGCTCCGATGATCTGTTATGCCCAAATAATCACAAATCGAACAAAGTCAACGCAGATTTTCACATCTTATCAACGGCTTAATAGGATGCAATTGTATACCGAGCCCACCAACATTGGCCCAATCCATGCAAAAACAAAAAAAAAGGCGGACCCGAAGGTCCGCCTTTTCAAATCTTATATGACACCTGCCGCGTCAGTCGATCATCGGCAACAATTTGTCGATGGACTGCTTGGCATCACCATAGAACATGCGCGTATTCTCTTTGAAGAACAGCGGGTTCTCGATCCCGGAATAGCCGGTGCCCTGCCCACGCTTCGACACGAACACCTGCTTGGCCTTCCAGCATTCAAGCACGGGCATACCCGCGATGGGGCTGTTTGGATCGTCTTGCGCAGCCGGGTTCACGATGTCGTTCGAGCCGATAACGATGGCCACATCCGTATCCGGGAAATCCTCATTGATCTCGTCCATCTCCAGCACGATGTCGTAAGGCACCTTCGCCTCGGCCAACAGCACGTTCATGTGCCCAGGCAGACGGCCTGCCACCGGGTGGATAGCAAAGCGTACTTCCTTGCCAGCGGCCCGCAGCTTGCGCGTCAGCTCGGCCACACCTTGCTGGGCTTGCGCCACGGCCATGCCGTAGCCCGGGATGATGATGACGCTATCTGCCTCGTTCAGGGCCGTGGCCACTCCGTCAGCCTCGATGGCGATCTGCTCACCTTCGACGGCCATCTGCTCCCCTGCCGGGCCACCAAAGCCACCCAGGATGACAGAGACAAACGACCGGTTCATCGCCTTACACATGATGTAGGACAGGATCGCACCGGAGGACCCCACAAGCGCGCCCACAACGATCAGCAGGTCGTTGCCAAGGCTGAAACCGATGGCCGCCGCCGCCCAGCCGGAATAGCTGTTCAGCATCGACACCACGACAGGCATATCCGCCCCGCCAATGCCCATGATCAAATGCCAGCCAATGA
>NZ_JBYNDP010000092.1:0-15868 GCF_059783535.1 Tateyamaria sp.
CGGCGGAAGGCGCGTTTGAGCATGTCGAGCTCTTCGCGCAGAAGCGCCACTTCGCCACGGATATCGTCGCCCAACGCCTCACCCGCGATCAGGGTGAAGTGGCCCAGCTTTTCGTCGTCCGTCGCATCGGTGATGACAAAGACCTGAACGCCGTCAGCGATTGCCTCGGCCGGGATCGGTACCTGCAACAGCCATTGCCCGCCTTCGCCCTGCTCAGTGATTTGTACGTCGGGGACATCGTTGTTCAGGTGCGTCACCTTGATCTGGGGCACGCCGGTGCCGTTCTGCTCGATCAATCCCTGCCAGATCCCATAGCGCATCTTGGTCGGTGTGAGGGTCAGAGTGCTCATCGCTTCCCTTTCATCACAAGGCGGCGCGGGGGCGGCGCGAGAAGGTGAGGTCACGCAGGGTGACCTGGTTCATTTCGGGGCCTTCAAAGATCAGGTCGATCCAGGCCCGTTCGACCCGCTTTTCGTTCAGCTTGGAATAGGCCAGATCGAACTCGACCGTGACGTCCTCTTGGTTCAGAGGCAGTTCGCGCACGATCTGTTCGGTGTTAGGGCCGTGGCGTACGTTGAGGCGCGCAAAGATTTCGAGCGGTTTTTCCATCTCGACAATCGTATTCATGCCGAGCAGGTGGTTCTTGGTCAAACCTTTGACCGCATCTTCGGGCAGATCGATGACAAGCGACAAGAACGAACCGTCGAACTTGAAGACGTCAAGGCGCACGCCGTAGGGCGCGAGGTCTTCTTCGCGCAGGTTGCGGAGTTGGCGGAGGGTGAGTTCACTGAAGTCGCAGTCGTGGAACAGGGTAACCTCGTTGCCGAGCATGGACTTCGTCTGAACCGAAGACATGCCCGGGCTGGGCAGCGAGCCGCGCCACAGTTCGGGACGCCAAGCCCAATCGGCGTTGTGTGGTCGCGGGAAGGCGGTAGAGCCGATGGCAGGCAGAGCCAAGCGTTCGTCGGCGCGGTGGATCAGACGGTCAAGATGGGTGCGCAACAGTCGGGCGGCTGAACGTAGCCCACGCAGCTCGGAAACCTTGGAATCATTGGCGTTGCGGGCAGCGCGCGCCCAACGGCGTACCGTATGACGGTGCGTGACCCTATCCAGTAATGAGATGCGGTTGCCTGCCATATGCCCCTGCGCCGGTTCTCTTGCCGGTAGTTTATCTATGCCAAAGGTTTCACTCAAATAAACCCGCGAGAAACCCCCTGCCTGCCGGTTTCAGCGTTTGCGTTGCAGAATTGTCCTGCAATGCAACAGCGGTGACGATGGATTGTTCCTGCGTTTGCTCGACCGTTTGGATCAGCAGATTGGGTGCAAGATTGCCCAAATCCGCATCACTGGCCTTTTGATACAGCGCAAGGCCAATCACTTGATCTCCGATCCGGGCCGCGCCGCGCCAATAGGTGTCGCGCATGCCCGGGCTGGGCGGTGTGCCCTTGACCTGAACAAGAGCAAGCGGCGCGTCATCAATACGTTCGATTACCGTTTCCGACGGGCTTTCGAAGTCAGATGTGCTGATTTGCGCAGCGCCGGTTGCCTTGACCGTTGTCGCCGTGATGATGGCGAGCGGGGCATCGGTTGTGAGCCTGCCGCCCAGCGTGTCGCAGCGTGCCATGAGAGCAAAGCTTTGACGCAAGCTGCGCTTGTCCACGCAGAAGCCGGATGGAGGCACCAGCCTTACAGTGCCGCCCGCCAGCCTAGCGCTGCTGAGTGCGAGGTTTTCACCCGTCGCGCCGCCAAGGTTGAGCCCTGCGAAATCTTCGCAGGCCGCAAGTCCGAAAAGCAGCGCGCCGAGCAGGAGACCCTTAGAGGTCCCAGTATTCATGCCGTTCCGCCTTGGCACCTGGATGCGTGACCGCGCCCTTGTATGTCTCACCCACAAGCTGCGCGTATTTCCACAGGGCGCCAGAGGCATAGATGGTTTCGCGTGCGCCAGCCCATGCCGCCTTGCGTTCCGCCAGCTCTTCGTCCGTCAGGTCCACATTGATCGACCCTTCAATCGCGTTGATGGTGATCATGTCGCCGTCTTTCAACAATGCAATGGGGCCGCCATGGGCCGCTTCGGGACCGACGTGCCCGATGCAGAAACCGCGTGTCGCGCCTGAGAAACGGCCGTCAGTGATCAGTGCAACCTTCTTGCCCATCCCTTGACCGGACAGAGCAGCCGTGGTCGCCAGCATTTCACGCATACCGGGGCCGCCGGACGGTCCTTCGTTGCGGATCACGAACACGTCGCCTTCTTCGTAGGTGCGGTTCTGAACGGATTCGAATGCATCCTGCTCGCATTCGAACACGCGCGCAGGGCCCGTGAAGATTTGGTGCTGTGCTTCCATGCCGGCCACTTTCACGATGGCGCCTTCAGGGGCCACGTTGCCCTTCAGACCTACAACGCCGCCCGTTTTGGTGATCGGGTTTTCGATCGGGTAGATAACGCGCCCGTCGGCTTCGAGGCTGATCTTGTCCAGCTCTTCGCCAATGGAATTGCCGGTGGCGGTCATGCAATCCTCGTGGATCAGACCCGCTTTGCGCAGCTCCTTCATAACGACATAGATGCCGCCCGCTTCGTACAGATCCTTGGCGACGAACTGACCGCCGGGCTTCAGGTCGACGAAGTAGGGCGTGTCGCGGAAGATCTCGCACACGTCATCGAGGTAGAAGTCGATCCCGGCCTCGTGCGCCATGGCGGGCAGATGTAGGCCCGCATTTGTCGACCCTCCGGTGCAAGCCACGACGCGAGCTGCGTTTTCGAATGCTTCGCGGGTGCAGATGTCACGTGCGCGGATGTTCTTTTCAATCAGGTTCATGACCGCAGCACCAGACGCTTCGGCATATTGGTCACGAGACTCGTAGGGTGCAGGGGCACCAGCAGAGTTGGGCAGGGCCAAGCCGATGGCTTCGGACACGCAGGCCATTGTGTTGGCGGTGAACTGGCCGCCACAGGCCCCGGCAGAGGGGCAGGCAACGCGTTCGAGGATGTCCAGCTCAGCCTCGGTCATAGTGCCGTTTTGCTGATGACCGACCGCTTCGAACATGTCCTGCACGGTCAGATCGCGGTTGGCATATTCCTCCGGTACTTTGGCCCCGACAGGCGCGCGACCCGGAAGGATCGAACCGCCATAAAGGAAGACGGACGGCACGTTCAGACGGATCATCGCCATCATCATGCCGGGCAGGGACTTGTCACAGCCAGCAAGACCCACAAGCGCGTCGTAGCAGTGGCCGCGCATGGTCAGTTCGACGGTGTCTGCGATAGCTTCGCGGCTTGCTAGGGACGAACGCATCCCTTCGTGCCCCATGGCGATGCCGTCAGTCACGGTGATGGTGGTGAATTCGCGCGGCGTGCCGCTGGCCGATTTCACACCCATCTTCACCGACTGTGCCTGGCGGTTCAGGGCGATGTTACAGGGGGCGGCTTCGTTCCAGCAGGTCGCTACGCCGACGAGCGGTTGGTGAATTTCCTGCTCGGTCATGCCCATGGCGTAGTAGTAGGACCTGTGCGGCGCCCGCGCGGGCCCTTCGGTCACGTGCCGGCTGGGTAGCTTGGACTTATCGAACTTGCCTTTAAGCATCTGGCGTCTCCCCTGAAAGCGTCCGCACTGCAATAGCCATTGCCCTGCGCTGCTGCAAGCGCCCGCGGTTGTAATAAAGCGTTGCGGGCACTAGTTGTTTCCAACGCGTGGCACCCGGCTGAATTGGCAGCCAATTGGATCGTGGGCGCCGCCGATTGGGATAGACAATGGATTCCAGTATCTTTGCTTTTATCTGGAAGCACTCGAAACGCGATCAGTTGATGCTGCTTGCGTTGACCGTCGTGACGTTCCCGTTTCTGTACGCCACGCTGGAATTGCCCAAGCGCATCATCAATGATGCCATTGGGGCCACGGATAGCATCATAAACGTCTTCGGTTACGAGCTGAGCCAGATCCAGTTTCTGTTGGCCCTGTGCTTTGGCTATCTGGCGGCCGTGTTGGCACATGGTTTGCTCAAGATGCGGCTGAACACGATGAAGGGTGTGACGGCCGAACGTCTCCTGCGCCGTTTCCGGTTCCAGTTGATCAGTCGCATGCTGCGGTTCCCCCGCAGCTACTTCCGCTCTACCAGCCAGGGTGAGCTGGTGAGCATGGTCACGTCCGAGGCCGAGCCGATGGGCGGCTTGATGGGTGACATGGTGGCCCAGCCCGTGTTCCAGGCAGGCCAGATGCTGATCATCGTGGTGTTCCTGTTCCTGCAATCGGTATGGTTTGGGCTGGCCGGTATCGCGTTGATCCCGTTGCAAGCGTGGATCATCCCCATGCTGCAGCGGCGGATCAACCTGCTGAACAAGGACCGGATCAAGCAAGTTCGCGCCTTCTCGGCCGAGATTGGCGAGAGTGCGGCGGGTATTTCGGACCTGCGCACCAATGGGGGCCTGCGCTATCGGCAAGCGCAGTTCACTGACCGGTTGGGCCGGATTTTCGAACTGCGGTTCAAAATCTACCAGCAGAAGTTCTTCATGAAGTTTCTCAACAACTTCATCACGCAGCTGACTCCGTTCTTCTTCTACTCAGTGGGCGGTTACCTTGCCATCCGGGGGGACATCACGGTGGGTGCTTTGGTGGCTGCAATTGCGGCGTACAAGGACTTGTCCAGCCCATGGAAAGAGTTGTTGACCTACTACAACCAGACGCAGGACATGTCCTTGCGTTGGGAGATTGTCACTGATCGCTTTGCCCCGCGCGACATGATCAACGAGGCGTTGTTCGAGGGTGAGCCAGAGGTCATTCCGCATCTGCAGGGCGATATCGTTCTGGACAACGTGACCATCCGCAATACAGAGAACACGCCCGTTCTGGAACGGATCGATCTGACCATTCCCAAAGGCGCGCGCGTTGCGATCCAGGTCAAGAACCAGACGGAAAGAACGGCGCTGGCAGAGTTGCTGACGCGTGAGGTTTTGCCAACACGCGGGGCGATCACCATAGCCGGGCACGACCTGTCAGACCTGCATCAGGAAGTCGTGTCGGCACGTATCGGTTATGCCCAATCACGCCCGTATCTGTTTGACGGCACGCTGGGCAGCAACCTGTTGATGCCGCTGATGACCCGCCCGAACACCGTGCCATGGGACCAGGGGCGCAAGGACCGGTACACCACGGAAGCGCTGCGGTCCGGCAACAGTCTGGACCGCGTGGACACCGATTGGGTGGATCCAAGCCTTGCTGGTCTGGGCACCGAGGATGAGGTGCGGGCGTGGTGGTTCGAGTTGGTCGAGGCCATGGGCATCGACGAGTTCATGTTCCGCCGTATGTTGGTCAGTCATATCGATCCGCAACAACACACGGAACTGGCCAAGGCCATCGTGGGCCTGCGTCCGGCAGTTGAGGACTGCCTGCGTGAAAAGGGTGTTCTGGACGCGGTACATCGCTTTGATCCGGATGAATTCAACCCGGCGGTGCCGCTTGGCGGGAACCTATTGTTTGCGTCCCCCTCACGCGAGATTTCGCAGCAGGGGCTTGCCCGGGATCACCGGTTCATCAACCTTGTCTTTGAGCACGGGCTGGCGGAACAGGGTATTGCCATCTCGCAGACCTTGATCGAGACGCTGCACCAGACCTTTGGTCGCGATGGCACAAGCCATCCGCTGTTTACCGCGCTCAACATCGAAGAAGAGATGTACGAGCAGCTTGTCGACATTTCCCAGCGTCGTCGGGAACGGGGTGATGTGGCGCTGACCGATGATGAGTTTTCGTTGCTGTTGACGGTGCCGTTTGCCTTTACGGCAGAACAAATTGGTCCCGCCTTTCCCGAAAGCTTCAAGAACGAGATCGTGCAGATCCGAAAGACAAGCGGTGCCGCCTTGCGGGCGCAGACCGAAGAAATCTTTATTCCAATTGCGCCGGATACGTACCTGCCCCGCCTGAGCCTGTTGGAAAACGCTTTGTATGGTCGGGTTTCGATGGTGGCTGGCACCAAGGGCGAGTTGATCGAGGATCTGGTGGCCGAGCTGATCAACGACAATGGGTTGCGGCGACAGGTGGCTGAAACCGTTTTCGACATACCTACCGGACTTGGTGGGGCCAATTTGCCAACGATCTTCCACGAACGCGCTGCCTTTTCCCGCGCCGGGATCAAACGCCCAGATGTGCTTGTTCTGGACCGTGCCCTGGCAAGTCACAGTGCTGATCAACGGCGCGAGACCCGCGCCGCGCTACGCAAACTGTTACCGGATGCAACGCTGATCTTCCTCGAAGAGAATTTCAATAATCCCGACGCCTATGACCTGTTTGTCGAGATCAAGGACGGGCGTGTGGACGGTGTTCAGGCCAATGACGAAGATGACGAAGAAACCGATGATCTGAGCCGCAAGCTGCGCGTCATTGCACGGGCAGAGCTGTTTTCTGGCGTGGAAAGCCGGAACCAGCGGCTCTTGGCCTTTGCGGCGCAATGGTACACGGCCGAGCCGGGGCAGCGCATATTCTCAATGGAGGAAAAGCCGGACGCGGCGTATCTGTGCGTCAAGGGCAGCGCTGTGCTGAGTTATGACAGCGAAGACGGTGAAGACCGGCAAGTGTCGGTCATCGAACCCGGCCGTTTGATTGGTGATCTTGCCATCATCCTGAACGAGCCGCGCCAGTTGCACCTGACCGCTTTGACCGAGGTGACATTCCTGCGTATCGGCGCAGCCGAGTTCCGCTCGGTGCTGGAGGAGGATTCAACTGTTCTGATGAGCCTCTTGCACACAGTTGCCGGGCACTTGACCGGTGCAGCCGAGTTATTGCGCCAGGCCAATGTGCAGATTCCGCAAGATGAGGGGCCGCCGCCTCCACCATTGGACGCGTGATGGGTGTTCTGAGCTTCGACTACCGACCACATGACATTTTCATTGCACCGGCACGGGAGCGGGCACAGATTTGGCGCCTGGTTTTGGGCGTTGTGCTTGTGGCAGGCTTTTTCCTTGTGCTCAGCCAATTGGTGCTTGGTACACTTCTCGGGCTTCTCGAACCTGAGACGGCCCGCACGATCCTGAGGGACTCGCAAACGGGTCAGACAGCTGGCGGTATGCTGCTTTTGCTCTTCCAGTTGGGTCTGTTGGCGGTCGCAGCTGCCATGGTCGTGATCATGGTGCACAATCGGCGTCCCTCGACCCTGCTTGGGCCGATTGGTTTGGCAGTGCGGCAGTTCGGTGCGGTTTTGTTCATGATGTTCCTGCTGACCGTCGCGCTGTGGGTGCTGCCGCCCTATGACGCGGGTGAGCCGCTTGCTCTGAACATGCCCCTTGGCTGCTGGTTGATCCTTTTGCCCTTTTCCCTTGTCGCCGTGCTGGTCCAGATCGGCGCAGAGGAGATCGTGTTTCGAGGCTATCTTCAGCAGCAACTGGCGGCGCGGTTCAGATCGCCCCTGGTTTGGATGCTTGCCCCTGCAGCCCTGTTCGGCGCGGGTCACTACCTCCCGGAAAGTGCTGGTAGCAACGCCTTCACCATTGCCCTTTGGGCGACGATGTTCGGCCTGCTTATGGCCGACCTGACCGCCCGGTCCGGTACGTTGGGCCCAGCGATGGCGGTCCACTTTTCCAACAACATTTCGGCCATGGTGCTGACCGCAACCCCGGACGAGATGTCGGGCCTTGCGCTGTATGTTCTGCCCTTTGGCATGGGGGACGAAGCAGCGATGGCGGCGTGGCTGCCGGTCGACTTCGCGTTCATGCTTGTCAGTTGGCTGGCGGCCCGCCTTGCCATCCGCGCCTGATTGCATTTGCTGATCCACCGGATTATCTGAAATGCGGAACGGCAGCAGGAAGCCCACATGAACTGGATCACCAATTACGTCCGGCCACGGATCAACTCGATCTTTTCGCGGCGCGAAACCCCGGACAATCTGTGGACCAAGTGCGATGAGTGCGGCACGATGCTGTTTCACCGCGAGTTGTCGGACAATCTGAACGTCTGCACCAATTGCGGTCACCACATGGCGATCACGCCGCGGGATCGGTTCACTGCGTTGTTTGACGGGGGGGTGTTTGCCGAGGTCGAAGTGCCTGCCCCGCTGGCCGATCCACTGAATTTCCGCGATCAAAAAAGATACCCGGACCGCATGAAGACCGCCCAGAAATCCACGGGCGAAGAAGAAGCGATGCTTGTCGGAGCGGGCGAGATTGGGCGCACGCCCATCGTTGCCTGTGCGCAGGACTTTTCCTTCATGGGTGGGTCCATGGGCATGTATGTGGGCAATGCCATCATCGCCGCCGCTGAAGAGGCGGTGAAGCTGAAGCGTCCGCTGATCCTGTTTTCCGCCGCCGGTGGTGCTCGGATGCAGGAGGGGATTCTGAGCCTGATGCAGATGCCGCGCACAACAGTTGCCGTGCAGATGCTGAAAGAGGCAGGCCTGCCTTACATCGTCGTCTTGACCCATCCCACGACCGGTGGGGTGACGGCCTCCTACGCCATGCTGGGTGACGTGCATATTGCCGAACCCAACGCCCTGATCTGTTTTGCCGGGCCGCGCGTGATTGAACAGACGATCCGCGAAAAGCTACCCGAAGGGTTCCAGCGGGCCGAGTATCTGCTGGATCATGGGATGCTCGACCGGGTGACCAAGCGGACCGAGATGCGGGAAGAGTTGATCACCATCACGCGGATGCTGATGGGCCAGCCGCCAGCCATCAAGGGTGATCTGCCAGCCCCTGAACCCGATGCTGAACCGGCACCCGAAGAACCCGTTGCAGAAGACGCCGCCAAGGAATGAGCAACGGTTCAGACGCCATCCTTACACGGATGATGGCGCTCCACCCCAAGGTGATCGACCTGACGCTGGACCGCGTGTGGCGACTGCTTGAGGCGTTGGGCAATCCGCAGAACGACCTGCCGCCCGTCATTCATATCGCGGGCACAAATGGCAAGGGCTCGACCCAAGCCATGATCCGCGCAGGGCTTGAGGCTGCGGGGCATAGGGTGCACGCCTACACCTCCCCCCATCTCGTGCGGTTTCACGAGCGGATACGGTTGGCCGGCAAGCTGATCTCGGAACCCGATCTGACGGCTTATCTGGATGAATGCTATGCCGCCAATGGCGGTGCCGACATCACCTATTTCGAGATTACGACTTGCGCTGCCATCCTGGCCTTTGCTCGGACCCCGGCAGACTACACGCTGCTTGAGGTTGGCCTTGGTGGGCGGTTGGACGCAACCAATGTCATTGATGCCCCGGCGCAGACGATCATCACGCCCGTGTCCATGGATCACGAGGCATTCCTCGGGAACACGTTGGCAAAGATCGCGGGAGAGAAGGCGGGGATCATCAAGCGTGGTGTGCCCTGCATCGTCGGTCCGCAAGAAGAAGAAGGTCTGGATGTGATCGAGGCGCAGGCCGCACGGCTTGGTGCACCTTTGCAGGCCTATGGGCAGCATTGGAATGCAGCGCCCGAACGGGACGGTATGATATTCCAGGACGAGGTTGGCCTGTTGGACCTGCCCCGTCCGGTTCTGCCGGGCGATCATCAGATCCAGAATGCCGGAATGGCCCTAGCTGCGTTGCGCCAGCTTGGCTGTGATGAGGCCGCATGCCATGCTGCAGTAACGCAAGCGCATTGGCCTGCGCGGATGCAGCGTCTGCGCTCAGGACCACTGGCCGAACGAGCCGCGCAAGCGGGGGCAGAGCTGTGGCTGGACGGCGGGCATAATCCTGCGGCCGGGGCGGCGTTGGCCAGTGTTCTGCGCAGGTTGCCGAAACGACCCACCCACATGATCTGCGGCATGCTGAATACCAAAGATGCGGGCGGTTATATGGCACCACTTGCGGCGGAGGTCGACAGCCTGACGGCTCTTTCCATTCCGGGTGAGGCCAATACACTTTCCGCCGCTGACACGGCCAAAGCGGCGCGTGAGGTGGGTATCACGGCACACGAAGCCGAAGATGTGGGTGCGGCGTTGGACGCGATCCTTGCCCGCGATCCGCATGCGCGTGTCCTGATCTGCGGATCGCTCTATCTGGCCGGTGCGGTTCTGGGTGAAAACGGCTGAAGCAGCTTGGCCTCTGGTCGACAGGAAATCATAGCAAATCACAGGATATTGACCAAACGGCGCCGTACTTGCTACATTTAGTATAGTTTTTGGCCCCAACACGGATCAACCGTGACGGGTCTGCCTTTGGGGAAGCAGCATGTTCAGGCGTGATGATGCGGCAGAATTGGCGTCGCGAGCGGCTATAGAGCCGGAGGAATACTCCTCATCCAACATCAAGATGCTGGTGATTGCGGCAACCTTTTTGTTTGTGACAATCGGGTTGATCCTGATGCAACCGGGCGGCCCCACGGTCGAAGACCAATCCTTTGCCGAGACCGCAATTGGAGACGTCGAAGACGAGGCCGAGGTTGCGCGTGCGGATACGTCCCTGCTCGCGCCGCAACCCCTGTCCGCGTCAGAGGCTGTCAGCCGGCAACTGCGTCAGCCGATCCGGCTGACGGACACCGATGCGCGGCATACGGACCTGCGCAGTCTGACGGGTATTGTACTGATCGGATTTGGCCACACGCCTGCCCAAGATGACCGCCTGCAGGCTTTGTTGGTGCAGGCGCTGACCGAAGGGCAATCAAATGCCTATATCGATGCGCTTTTGAACACGGCAGCGGCACGCGGTGAGTTCAAGTTGCCGCGCCAGTTGACCACGGCGGCGGGGCGTCTGGACACCGAGACCCTCTTGATGGCTCTGGTCAGCCAATCACAAGGCTAGGCAGCCCAATCCACGCTTTGCATCTCGCGCAGGCGCGAAGCCGTACGTTCAAATTCGAACGTGCCTTCGCCTTCCAGGTACAACATCTCGGGCGTGTCGGCGGCAGAGCAAATCAGCCGCACGCGCGCCTCGTATAGTGCGTCGATCAGAGTAACGAACCGTTTGGCTTCGTTGAAGTTGCTGCGCCCCAAGCAGGGAATGTCATCTATCATCAGCGCTTTGCAGGCTTCGGCAATGGCAAGGTAGTCGGCTGGTCCCAGTGGTTTTGAACACAGATCGAAAAAGCTACTGCGCCCGATCCCGTTGCGGAACAGCGGCACGGTCACGGTGCGCCCGTTGACAGTCAAATCAAGCGGGTCAGCCGCGCCGCCTGACAGGTCAGTCCAGATATCATCCATCTCGGCCCGTGCAGTGGCACCCAAGGGCGTGAAGTAAACCGGGCTGCCAGACAGCCGGTCCTGCCGGTAGTCGGTGGGCGAGGCGAGTTCCCAGACAACCATCTTGTCTTTGAGCAGGTCGATGAAGGGCACAAAAAGCTGACGGTTCAGCCCGTCTTTGTACAGATCATCGGGCACGCGGTTTGATGTGGTGACCACCACAACCCCTGCCGCGAACAGGGCTTCGAACAAACGTCCGACGATCATGGCGTCGGTGATGTCCGTGATCTGCATTTCATCGAAAGCAAGCAAGCGCACTGATGCTGCAACATCTGCGGCAACGGGGGCAATGGCATCGTCCACACCACGTTTGCGTGCGGCGTGCATCGCGGCATGGATTTCCTGCATGAAGGCATGGAAGTGCACGCGCCGGGCGGGCACATCAACCTGCGAGGCAAAGAAATCCATCAACATGGATTTTCCCCGCCCCACTCCACCCCACAGGTACAGCCCCTTGGGCGGCTCTGGTGCCTTGCGGAACAACCCCTTCTTGATGGGTGCTGCAAGGGCGGCGCGGATGCGCTCAAACTCGGGCAGAACAGCCAGTTGCGCAGCGTCGGCTTGCAATTCGCCTTTGTCCACAAGCGCCTGATATTCAGTCAGCAAATCAGTCATTTCCCCGTGGTAGCGCGCAGGTTCCTTCATGGGAAGCATCGTCAGTTCAGGATTGGTTAAGTGAGGCGCAGAAATCCTGATTTGACCTGCGCGGTCATCTCCATACAGTCGCGTTGATTGTTTGAAGGAAAACGCCATGACGGCCACCCGCACTCCCATCTTTACGCCGGTTCTGATCGTGGGCTGTGTCATCATCATGGTCAGCTTTGCTGTGCGCGCGTCCTTTGGTGTCTTCCAGATCCCGATTGCCGAAGAATTTGGTTGGCTGCGGACCGAGTTTTCGTTGGCTATCGCGATCCAAAACCTTGCATGGGGCATCGGACAACCGATCTTTGGCGCGATTGCCGAGAAGATCGGGGACCGCAAGGCGATCATTATGGGCGCGCTGACCTATGCAGCAGGGATGGTTTTGTCAGCTTGGTCGACCACGCCGCTTGAGCACCAGCTGTATGCCTGGCTTGTGGGCTTTGGTGTCGCGGGGACTGGCTTTGGCGTGATTTTGGCCGTTGTGGGTCGCGCGTCGAGTGATGAGAACCGGTCCATGAGCCTGGCCATTGCGACGGCGGCCGGGTCTGCCGGTCAGGTGTTTGGAGCGCCCATGGCCGAATGGATGCTGACGGTGATGACGTGGCAGAGCGTGTTTTTGATCTTTGCTGCGGCCATTGTGGCCTTGATCCTCTGCTTGCCGTTGATGCGGGCCCCTGCCATGGCGTCGAAAGCCGAACTTGAGGAAAGCATGGGAGAGATACTGATCAAGGCGTTCAAGGATCCGTCCTATACCCTGATTTTCCTTGGGTTTTTTTCCTGCGGCTATCAGTTGGCGTTCGTCACTGCCCATTTCCCGGCCTTTGTCACCGAAGTGTGCGGCCCGATTGTGCCCGGCAGCATGCTGCACAATCTGGGCATCACAACAACGTCGGCATTGGGGGCATGGGCCATTTCGTTGATTGGTTTGGCCAATATCGCCGGGACACTAGCTGCGGGCTGGGCAGGCAAACGGTTTTCGAAGAAGTATCTTTTGGCGGGTATCTACACCGCCCGGACGCTTGTGGCTGCGCTGTTCATCATCTTCCCGATGACACCCATGACCGTGATTGTGTTTTCCATAACGATGGGCTCCCTCTGGCTGGCAACGGTGCCGCTGACCAGCGGGCTCGTCGCGCACATCTACGGGTTGCGGTACATGGGCACGCTCTATGGCATCGTCTTTTTCAGCCACCAGTTGGGGTCGTTCCTGGGGGTCTGGCTTGGTGGCCGGATGTATGACCTTTATGGTTCTTATGAACAGGTGTGGTGGATCGGTGTTGCTGTTGGTGCCTTCAGTGCGATCGTGCATTTGCCGATCCGCGAACGGCCCCTTGCCCAACCGGTGGCTGCTTAACCGCGCGACGCCCGGATTGCGTCCAATACCTCTTCGGTATGCGTATGCGGCAATGCGTGACCTGCACCGTGTATCACCGCTTGGTGGGCCGCGGGGTTCCATGCGGCCAGTGTGTTCTTGCTGGTCAAGGGGATCACATCGTCCTGATCGCCCCATACGGACAGAACCGGAACGCCAGCCGCCGCGATGGTTCGGTGCTGTTCTTCGCACGGTGTTCTTAGCAGCCCGCGCAAGCTGGATAGGACGGCGGGAAAATAGCCTCGACGTCCGGTTTCTTCTTCTTGCAGCTCATAAATGCCCTCGACCGACGTGGGCAGATGCGCTTCGGACGCGATACCGCGACGAACTTCCCATGGGTAGGCGGCCAGAAACAGCCAATCGCCGATAACCGGAAGGTCACGGGCAGCTGCAATCTTGCGACCCGCCAGTTCGAACATCCCCGCAGGGGCCAAGAGGATCAGTTGTTTGACCCGTTCGGGATGGCGTGCCGCGAAATGGGCCGCGATTGCCCCACCCATTGAGTAGCCAAGGACTGTTAGGTGATTGCCCACATTCTCATGTGCCAAGAGGTCGGTCAGTTGTTGGTCAAAGAAGTCGGCATCCTGTTTTCCGCGCGTCCGGTCCGAGTATCCGCGGCCGTAGAGGTCATAGATCAGCACCCGGAACCCCATGAGCGCCAACCCCTTGGCCATGCCGTACCAAACAAAGGATGGCGTGGTCAGGCCGTGAATGCAGACGGCGACGGGGCCACGTTCAGGTCCCAGCCATTCGAAATGCGTGGTGCCTTGGGACAGCAGTGCAAACTGGCCCGGCGCCTTGGCCCGCACTGCGTCCGTCATGCCCGAGCGCGTGAGTTCGATGGTGACCGGGATTGCCAGCAGGCCAAGCAGTACCAGCGTGACCCACATCATTTTGCTATCCACCGATCTAGTATGTAGCGGCTGGTCATCAGGTCCAAATGCGCGCCGCCCCCGTTCTTGAACAGGGTGATATCATCATGCGCGCGTTGGAACGCATCCAGGTCATAGTAGTCAGCCAATAGGTGGTCGCGGGTGATCGTGCCCGCCTCAAGAGGGATTTTCACCTCGCCTATATGGCCGATGGTGGTGTCGAAACTGTCGACAAAAACACGGGACTTCTGCAGGGCTGCATCGTCAACCTCGCGCATGTCTGGCCGGTAGGCACCGATCAGGTCAATGTGCTGTCCGGGCTGTAACCATTCGCCATGTATCAGCGGTTCCGTCGACATGGTGGCGCTGGTGATGATGTCAGCGCTGCGGACGGCCTGTTCCAGATCATTGGCAACGGTCAGCATTGGGCGTTCTGTTGCCATGGCCAGGGCATTGGCGCGGGTGCGGTTCCAGACTTGGAAATGCGCGTCTGGGAAAGCGGCCGAGTACGCGTCATGCAGCGACCGCCCCACCGTTCCTGCCCCGACGATCAGGATGTTTTTGCTGTTAGGGCGGGCCAATCTGCGCGCGGCCAACAGGCTGTCGCCTGCCGTCTTCCACTTGGTCACGAGATGAAAATCGATGATGGCCTGCAGTGTTCCGTCACCATCTGAATACAGGTTCACACCGCCATTGATCATCGGTGCGCCGCGACCGGGATTGCCCGGAAACACGGTGGCAGTTTTGACCGCCATACCCATCCCGTCGATCCACGCTGCCCGGCTCAGCAATGTGTCCGGATCGCGATAGAGGAACGTATCGCCAATCTCCGCCTTGGAAAGCGTGTGTCCTTCGGCCAGCGCGTCGGTCAGGCCGATCCAGTCCAACAGGGCATCGCCTTCGGCAAAGGGGATGACGGGAACGGATGTCACGCCGCCTCGCTTTCGGTCAGTAGCCCCTCAGCGACAAGACGTTTGGCCCAGCCTTCGGGGCCATCAAAATGGTGGGTCCGCCAACCGCGCGCTTGTGCGGCGTTGATGTTGTCGGCGCGATCATCCGTGAAAATCAGGCTGTTTCCGCTCAACCCGCTTTTTTGTTCCAGCATCTCGTAGATGGTCTGGTCGGGCTTGATGACCTGCATGTGGCCCGAGATGAAATCGCGGTCGAAGTCGTTCAGAAAATCGTAGCGGGTGGCGGCGAAGTCGTAACTGCCGATCCCGAAGTTCGTCAGGGAGAAGACAGGGACGCTTTTGGTCTGTAGCGCCTTCATCAAACGGACCGAGTGGTCGATGGCGGGCGAGGCCATCTCGATCCATCGGTCGTGCCACATGCGGATTTCGTCTCGCCAATCCGGGTACTCTTCTGCCGTGGCATAGATGGTTTCGGTGAACGGGTGACCCATGTCCACCTTGTCGTTCATGCCGTGCAGGTCGACCTGTTCAAACATTGCGCGGCGGCGATCCTCGCCGATCACGCTATCATAGAAGCGCTCGGGTTGCCATTCGATCAACACGTTGCCGATGTCGAATACCACAGCTTTGATCGTCATCGTTTGGCGGCCCTCAATTCTCGTTCCAATGCGTCCAGAAAACGCGATCTGTCGGCCTTGGTAAAGCCTTTGCCGCCGCCCTGTCGAAACGGGTCTGCTGCACGCAGGTCCGCCATTAGGTCACGGGTGGCCAGCACATTGCCGATATTGGCCTGTGTCAGTGCCTCGCCATTGTGCTTCAGAACTCGAGCGCCAGCTTCCACGCATTTGGCGGCGAGTGGGATGTCTCCGGTGATCACCACGTCACCCGCGCCCGCCCGGTCGGCGATCCACATGTCGGCGA
>NZ_JBYNDP010000093.1:0-15812 GCF_059783535.1 Tateyamaria sp.
CTCCGGACTAGCAAGCCTCGGCAGCGGCCAGCCAACCGCCCGCCGCGCGCAACGCAGATGCGTCCCCGGTTTCGGCCACTCCGCCTCCAGAGATTGTCGCGATGCGGTCAAACCGCGATGCGAGTATGAGGTCATGGGTGATCAACAGCGTTGTGCGCTCTTCAGATACCGCATCAATGGCTGCGATCACCGACGCTGCGCTTTCACGATCCAACCCTGTGGTCGGTTCATCAAGGATCAGAACCGGGGTGCGGCGCAAGAAGGCCCGCGCGAGTGAAAGGCGCTGCCGCTGCCCACCCGAAAGCGTCGCCCCGCGCTCGGCCAGCATCGTGTCGTAACCATCGGGCAACGACATGATGAAATCATGCAGAACAGCGCGGCGCGTGGCATCTTCAAGCTCTTGGTCACTTGGGTCGCGATCAAGGCCAAGAGAAAGATTCTCCCGGACTGTGCCGGACATGATCAAGGGCTCCTGCGGCACAAACGCGACCCTGGATCGCAATGATTGCAGGGTGAGATCACGAATGTCTGTACTGTCGAGCGTGATACGCCCGTCCTGCACGTCGTGAAGACGCAAAGCCAGCGCGGCAAGCGTTGACTTGCCCGCCCCTGACGGACCGATCACCGCGACGCGCTCCCCTTCGTTGACGGTCAGATCAAGCCCGTTGAAAATCTTTGCGCCACCTTGGTGAGCAAAATGCACCTTTTCGAAACTTAGCTTGCCGCCTCCATTAGACGGAGCGGTGCGCGCGCCGGGCCTGTCGCGCACGGCGTCTTCGCGATCCAGCAGGTCGACAACCCGCTCGGCCGCGGCCAAGGCCTTTGCCAGCCGGGCGGCGTATTTCGCGTAGCCGCGGACGGGTCGAAAAGTGTGCTTGAGGTAACTGACAAAGATCAACAGATCCCCCGGTGTGATCCGCGCATCAAGCACCTGCAAAGTCCCGTAATACAGCACGCCGACAAGGCCCAACCCAGCCAGCACATCGACCGACCGCTCCAACCTTGCAGTCAGACGCGCCCCTTTGACGCCCTCGCGCATTTCCTTGTCGTTCGCCCCCGAAAACGCTTTGTTCATGTGCTCTTCCAGCCCAAGCGTCTGCACGGATGCGATTCCTGCCAACGCCTCGGACGAGGTGGCAGCCAAGGCACCTTGCCGCTTGCGTTGCGTACGGCTGACTTTGCGAATGCGGACCGTCAGCACTCGCGACAGGACCCACAGCAAGGGTAGCGGGGCCAGTGCAACAAGGGCCAGACGCCAGTCGAGCCAGAGCATGACGCCAACCATACCGCCAAAGATCAGAACATTTGCCAGAAGCGGCATGGCTGCTGTGACCAGGGCATCCTTCAGCATGCCCACATCACTCACCAACCGGATGGTCAGATCGCCAGTGCGCGACTTGGCGTGAAATCCGATGGACAACGACTGAAGATGCTGGAAAAGGTCCGCACGCAGGCGCGTCAGCATTCGATTGCCCACCACCGCGAAGACAATCGTCGCGAGATAATGAAAACCCGCTCGCAGAAGAACAGCAAGCAACAGCCCTCCGGCACACAGCGCAAGCAGCAGCATCGGATCGATCAATGCGGCCGCTGGTGCGCCAGCATCTGGCACGGGGACAACGGCATCAATCACAAATTTGAGCGGCCAGGGTTCGGCCAACCGCATCAAGGTCGACAGGACAAGCGCACAGACCGCACCGCACAGAGCCAACACATGACCGCGCATATAGGGGCGAAACCGCCGCAATACGGCACCAAGCCCGAGGCCCGCTTCCGAAGTTTCAGGTGCTTCGCTCATGCGGCCCGCGCATTGCCATCCAGCGCACGTGTCAGGACATGATCCGCGGTGGCATCCCATGTGTGGTGCGCCAGAACATGGGCACGCGCAGCCTTGCCCATGGATTGCGCCCAAGGCAAATCGGCCGCCAACTGGGCCAGAGCTTGGGTCAACCCATAGGCATCCCCTGGTGGCGTTATCAGACCGGTTTCATTGTCGGCCACAAGTAGCGCCAGATCGCCCGTGTGAGTGGTGACAACCGGCAACGCGGCAGCCATGTATTCGTAGATTTTGAGAGGCGAGAAATAGAAATCCTCCATCGCGTGATAGGGTGCGGTCCCGACGTCCATCTTCGCCAGCGCCGAGGGCACATCTGCGGCCGGCAACAGCCTCGTGATCTCTGTTGCACCTGACAGACCATACTCCCTGACTTGCACCTCGATCTGCGCCCGCTCCGGACCGTCCCCAACAATCAGCAACCTTGCATCCGGCACGACGTGCCGAAGCTGAGCGAAGGCAGCAACCAGAGTGCTCAAGCCATGCCACGGCTTCATCGACCCCAGGAAACCCACCGTAAATGGTCGTTCTGGCCGGGGCCTTGGCGCAGGAAAGCGTGTAGGATTCACGGCGTTCGGCACGACGATCACACCCGTGCCACCCAAATCCCGCACATATTGCGCGACAGGTTCCGTGACCGCACATGACAACCGGGCCGCTTGTATGGACCGCCGGGCCACAGCTTCCGCTTGATCTGGCAGGGCCAATTGCCGATGCGTCGCTTGTTCGGCGATGAGAGGGGCATTGACCTCCAACACCCCGGGCCGGTCATTTCGCGCGGCCCACTCCATGGCTGCGCAAGACATCAGCGCATGCCGTTCGTACACAAGGTCAGGCTGCAACCTGTCTAGCGCGTCGGCCAACGTGTCGTTTGTGGCCAAAAGCGCACGCGCCCGGCTCTCGGCGTCCCCTTTTGGCGCCAGCGGCAGAGGATGCAGCTCAATGTCAGCCAGATCAGACGGCGGCGCGCCTTCGGCCCGTGGCGTCAAAAGCGTGATACTGGCGCCCCTCTTCATAAACGCACGCAGCATTTCTTGAACGTGGATCGACGCGCCCTTGGCGCCCCAGACCGGGATACCGGGATCGGTGCAGACATAGGCAATGTGCATCACGCCACCTTCTTACGGTTCCGCCGTTCGATCGACTTGGCAAAGATCGCGCGCAAGGCACCGGCGCTGTTGGCAATGTCGAAATCGCTCTCAATCAACCTGCGGGCACGCTGCGACAAGGTTTGGCGCAGGCCTACATCATCAAGCATGCGCGCCAAAGCAGCGGCAAGCGCTTCGGGATCGCCCTCGGCCACCATAAGCCCGGTTTCACCATCGCGCACAAGTTCCGGAATGCCGACGACATCGGTAGAGATAACCGGCAACCCCACCGCCATCGCCTCAAGTAGAACGGTAGGCAATCCATCACGATTGCCATCAGAGCCAACCACGCAAGGGCATGCCAGAACTGCAGCATTGCGCATCAAGTTGATCACCCCGGCCTGGGGACGCGGGCCCTCAAGCTGCACGCAGTCCGCCAAATTGGATTCTGCGATCTGGGCACGCAGGTGTTCTTCTTCATCACCAGCACCCACGATGCGGCAGGTCACGTCACGGCCCTCACTGCGCATGATGCGCAGCGCCTCGACCAGAACATGGAACCCCTTCTTCTCAACCAGTCGTCCAACGGCGAGGATTTCCTGCGTCTGCGGTACGGGCGCTGTCCAGGAGAAGCGACCAAGATCCAGGCCGTTATATACCCGCACCGCGCGGGGCGCGCCAAAGGTGTCCCTCAGATATCTGAGGTTATAATCGGACACCGTAACCGCCATGTCCGCATCCCTGAACTTGAGGTCGAGATGCTGAGGGGCACTGTATTCGTGGTATATGTCCTTTGCATGGGCAGTGAACGAATACCCGATCCCGGCCATCGCAGCAGCCAGCCGCGCAACCGAAGTTGCGACAGTTCCGAAGTGCGCATGCAGATGCGTGACACCGCGCCGCTGGACCTCAACCGCCAAATCAAGCGCTTGCGCAACATCCTGACCCGATACAATCCCGTCGATCTCGGACAATACATTCAACGCGGCGGGCCGCTCCTCGCAGGCCGCAGCCAGACGCTGCCAGAACGGTTCCGGTCCCGAAAACTTGTCGCGCAAGCGGGTCACTGGCGCGCGCACCCGACCCAGCTGATCCTGAAAATGGGTTTCCTCGACAGGACGTAGAGCGAAGATTTCGATCTCTTGCCCGACAGCTTCATGCGCAAGAATTTCATTCACGATGAAGGTTTCAGAATACCGCGGATAGCGTTTCAGCACATATCCGACGCGTGACGTGGGCGGATAGTTCGATGTCGATGACATGGCATTGATCCTTTCTCCGAGGTTGTGGCTTCAGGCAGCCGAGACAAACCGCTCTGGTCCGGGTTTGTGGTTGCGCTGGATGGCTGCATCCGTTGGTTCATCGGTCAATATCGCTTGGGCCATTTCCTGGATCCTGATCAGTCCGTTCATGTCTGGGTTTGCTCCGCGCTGTGGCGCAGGATGAACGAGCCACTCGCCAAGGGATGTCGGAGACAGGTCCTCGGGCAGGAGCATCGAAACCAGACCACGCGCTGCCAGCCGTGCGGTGCGCATCACCTGCTCTCGCCGTGGCGTGCAGCGCGGGACGATCAGGGATGGCGCATCGAGTGTCAGAAACTCCATCGTGGTGTTGTAACCACCCATGCCGACCAGGCGGGCCGCTCCCGCCATCGCGGCGATGGGCTCACGCACAAATGGCAGGACCGTCATGTCATCACGCGCCGCCGCATGTTGCAGAACGCCATTGCGAAGTGTCTCTGGCATTTGTGTCCCGGTCACGAGGACACCACGATGCCCGGGCGGCATCGGCGCTCGGACAAACGCTTCGCACAATTCGGCACCATCGCGTCCACCACCCACTGCGCAGAAAACGTAAGGACGCGGGTCGCTACCGGCGATCGTGTCTCGATCAATTGCCGCCTGCTTGGTTTCGCGGCGCCCAGAAGGATCGAGAAGGCCAAGATAGCGCGCGCGCCCAGCGAACCTTTCGCCCATGCCACAATCGTTCAGGATATCGTAGAGCTGCGGGTCGCCATAGATCCAGACCTGGTCATAGAACTTGCGCACAGTCTCAAAATTGCGCTGCCGCAACCACTGACGACGCACCACACGACTATCGTCAATTACGTCGCGCAAGCCCAAGACGATGCGGCAGCGCCCCTCGCGCGACAAGGCTGCCAGGGTGCTGTCCAACTCGAATTGCGCACCGCGCGGAACGTTGTCGACAATCATCAGATCCGGATCAAAACCCGCAGCAACGCTCTTGATGATACGGCTGCGCATCCGGGCAAGCCGCCCAACATCGTCGCCCAGCTCTCGCGGCCGGTAGCTGCCATCGCTCTGCTTGGCGTAGGCGGGAAGCGTCACGCAATCGGTGTGCGGCGGAAGGGCAAAAGCACCCGCTTCTCGCATCCCACCGATCAACAGAATCTCGGGTTCCAATTCAAGGTCCGACAGTGCGCTTGCAATCAACAAGTTGCGGCGAAGATGCCCGTAGCCCAGCGTATCATGCGAATACAGCATGATACGCGGTGCGCGTTTCGACGAAGATGTGATTGTTCGCGGCATTCCGAAATCCTTCCAAAAAACCATAGGGTTACACCCCACCTGCAGCCAAAGACCTGGTCGCGCAAATGTCCTTCTAAGCGCGATATTCGCTGCATCTCGCGTCACAAAACCTTTACAGAGATAGCTAGGCGCCCCCAGCCGCCTCGTAAAATTAGAATTCACTAAGAGACCGCGGAAGGCGGTGGTTTTGGCGGCTTTTGGCCGTATTTTAGGGGTATGTTGACCCAAACCAGCCCCTCAGACGCAGCCTCCGGTGAATTTCTGACCGACCGCGAACGCACATTGAACATGAGGTTCGGGACAAAGATCGTCCTGAGCCTCGCATTGGTCGTTCTGTTGACGGGAATCGTTGCGCTCAGCCTTCTCGCCTTTTTGCGCATCAACGACGCGGCCTTGCGAGAGATGCGCGCATCGTACGATCAGACTCTGGCCGTCAAGACCATGGAGAGTGCGGCAAACGACTACTCAGAACAGATTGCCGAACTCCTGATCCTTGGTCCGGAAGTGTTGGAGGTAGAAGCCGCGCGCGACGTCCTGCTTGGTGCGATCCAGACTATGGAAGACTCCATCCATGCCGAGATCGATGTACTTCTGCGCATTCGAGACTTTGAAGAAATCGTCGATGAGCGAGAAGAGCTGCGGGTCATGGCCAAATTGCGTGGAATCGTCGAAGAAATCGAAGAGATGCGTATTCAGATCGGTGTCGCTCTGGTCAATCGGGACGAGGAAACCGCCCGACGGATCTATCGTGACGATTTCGAGAGCCGTCTGGATGATGCGCTCGATCACTTGCTGACGGCAAGCGTCACGCGGGAAATCCAAGAGGTCAGCGGCGCAATCGCGTCCATGGACGTCTTGATCGAACGCATGCGCGCCGCTGCCTATGGCCTCGTTACCGTCATGGCTCTCCTCGTCGTTGTGCTTGGTGTCTTCTTCTTTCGAAGCGTTCTGCGCCCGGTCGATGCCCTGTCAAAAGGCACAGATGCGGTGGCAAATGGCGACCTCAGCTACCGCGTCGAAATCACGCAAAGGGACGAGCTTGGTCGCTTGGCCGATCAATTCAACGCCATGACAGACAAGATCGCACAGCAGCGGAATGCCCTGCTGTCCGCAAAGTCCGGTCTGGAGGCAGAAGTTGCGACCCGCACGATAGAACTTGAAGAAGCCGCAGCGCGGCAAAAGGACCTGGCAGAAGGGCGCGCGCGCGTCCTGGCAGATCTGAGCCACGAACTGCGTACCCCCCTGACCGTTGTGCGCGGCAAGGCCGAGATAGCGCTCAGCGACCCGGACGCGACGGCCAAAGACATGCGTGCGGCACTGGAACGCGTCCGGGTCAAGGCCGAACAGATGAGCCGTCTGGTCGAAGACATGTTGTTCGTAGCTCGCAGCGAAGCGGGGGCCATCCCCATCGAAAAGCAGCGTATCAACATGCAGGACGTTCTGGCCGACACTCTGCTCGACAGCCAGGAACTGTCCCGCCGCAAGGATATCGCCATCCGCCCGCATCAACCCACCGAGCCGGTGGTTGTTCAGGGCGATGCCGAGAGGTTGCGGCAGGCCATTCTTATTCCGTTGGACAACGCCGTTCGCATCGCACCTCCAGGAAGTGTGGTGCACGTGGATTTGACCTGCGAAGAAGACCAGGCCGTGGTGAGGGTATCCGATCACGGACCTGGATTTTTTGTCGAAGAAACCGAACACGCATTCAGCCGTTTCTGGCGCGGACCGGTGCGCAGTGGCAAGTCAGCACGCGGCAGCGGGCTGGGTCTGGCCATTGCACGTTGGATCATGGAGCAGCATGGCGGTACAATCAGCATCGAAAACCACAGCCAGGGTGGCGCGACGGTGCGATTGGACATGCCGTTTGATACGGAAGGTATGAATTCAGCAGGGACAACATCGTGAGCAACGCACGCATTCTGGTCGTTGAGGACGATCCGGAGATCAGCGAGATGATTGCCGACACCTTGCGTCGGCGCGGGCATATCGTCGATGTAACGCACTCTGGTGCGGAATTTGTACAACTTCTAGCGAACGGCGATTATTCCCTTGTCATACTCGACCGGCTGTTGCCCGACGCAGAGGGGGCAGAACTTTGCCGTTCATTGCGTCAGGCGGGTGATGACGTCCTTGTATTCATGATCACTGCGCAGGACGCGCTAGAGGACAAGCTCGAAGGCCTCGAAGCGGGTGCCGATGACTATCTGACCAAACCCTTTGCCTTCGCGGAAATGGCCATGCGTGTCGAAACCCTGTTACGGCGGGCGGACCGCAACGCCGGTGCTCCGGAAGAAGAACTTCGCATTGGCCCGTTGCGTCTTGACCGTGCCCGCAAGAAAGTCACGGTTGACGACGTGCCGATTGAGCTAACCGCGACAGAGTTTTCCCTGCTGGCGCACCTGATGCAGCACACGGATCGTCCTGTCGACCGGATGGAACTTCTCAACGCTGTGTGGGGGTACGACTTTGATCCTCAAACCAATGTTGTCGAGGTCTACATTCTGTATCTGCGCCGCAAGCTGCAGAGCGCCACAAAGGATGTGGTTCTGCGGAATGTCCGCGGCTTCGGCTATGTCTTGGAAATTGAGAGCGACGCATTGGAGCAAACTTCGCAATAGCTGGCCCGCCATCAGTCCAATGGCACAGAACGGATAACCCGCACAGAATGTCGCGGTCTCGGGGGCATCCACCAATCTCGCTGCACCTCGGCCACTGTAGGCAATCAGTACATTCAGAGTCAGCACCCAACCTCCGCAAGGACAGTCGCGCTCTCTCGGAACCAACCACTGTGACCGATGCCACAAATGGTACAATGAGCAGATCACTCATTTCGTGCTAAACAGCCGCCTTCAAAGCCACCACAAGGACGTCAGCTTGTCGGCGCAACTCAGCCAAGGACACCCGCCTCTGGGTCACGATCATACGCCAGTAAAGGGGCGAGGGAAGCAGGTCCAGGGCGAGCTCGCGGTCGAGATCGGCAGGCAGTTCATCTCGGGCGATCGCCCGATCAAGCAAGTCTCCGGCCCTACCACGGCGCGCCATCGCAATTGTGTCGAGCAACGGCGCCAATTCGTCCGACCGCGCCCGCTCGGCCAACAGGTCCGGTAGTATGCGCCGCATCTTCGGATGGCGAAAGACGGCCCTGAGAGCGCGCAGGAAGGCGACAATATCTGCTTCAAGGCTGCCCTCATCAGAAATGGGCGTCACCGCCAAAGCGACGTATTCAATCGCCTCATAAGCAAATTCGCGCTTCGAGGACCACCGCCGATAGATTGCAGCTTTGCCCGCCCCTGCTTTCTTGGCGACACGTTCCAAGCTCAGTGCAGCGTAACCGCGCTCGGCCCATTCATCAAAGAAGGCGCGATAGAGAGCTTGGGTAAGTTCAGGCCTTTGCAGCGCTGCGCCGGATGGTCTTCGCGCTTTATGGTCAGTGCGTCGGTGTTCCATCCGTATCCTGCTTGTATTGCGACGACACGTTAACGTTCCATCCATACGAGAGATACTGAAAAGGCTGGCACAACCACATTCAAGTGTGTGGCCGAAGTGGTGGCTCTCCAATGCATCAAGGCCTAACCACAGTTGATTTTTACGTCGAAACGGTTGCGTTCCGACGTAAACTTCCCATCTTCCGCTTCAGAGCACCATGAAAAAGGAGCATTCCAATGCCGAACGCCGATCCATTGCCTGCATTGACCACATTGCTGCAAGACAGCCTGGGTGACCTTCTCGACCCCGCTGACAGCTTCCCCGAAATGTGCGCCAATGACGTTGTCTTTGAGGCGCCATATGCACCCGCCGGGTCCAATTTCCTGCATGGCCGCGCTGCCATCGCCGATTACCTGCCCGTGGTGCGCGAACACTACGACATTCAGGAGTTAGCAGAGACCGCACTTTATCGCACCACTGACCCCGAGGTCGTGATCCTGGAATTCGAAGCGCGGAACAGTACGGGACGGAAAACGGGCCTGCCCTATGATCAGAGATACATCAACGTGATCCGGGTCCGGAACGGGAAGATTGTCGAATACCGTGACTACTGGAACCCGGTCGTGGCCCTGTCGGCCGTTGGTGGTGCAGACGGTATGCCTGACGTTGTGAAGGGCAGCGCGGCCTGATCTGTAGATGCAACTCGAAAGGTGGCGGTGTCGTCCTCGGGGCCTGCGGTCACAAATTCTCGTGCTCGCAGGCTCCTAAAGGGCAAACACGCGCTGAAATCAGGAATGTGCCAGAAACAACCGATCGCACAAACACAGCGAGTTAGCGCTGCGTCTGCTGGTGACCAGACGTTCCACCTGCGTCGCGCTACAAGCCTTGACTCACGTTCAACTGTGACATAGGCCCGCCATCAACCCGGAAGCATCAAACTTCCGGTCCCTTGGGATGTCCCGGGATCGCCCTCCGTCAGCGCGTTGCGCCCACGGGGGTGCTTTTCGTTTGGATCATTTCCTTGGGGTCTGCACCGCCTGCACTTACCTGTCAGGCAAACGTCAACGGTCGAAAGGATGAAGGCCCATGTTTGAAAATCTCTCCGAACGCCTCTCCGGTGTCTTCGACCGGCTGACCAAACAGGGCGCGCTGAGCGAAGAAGACGTTAAAACCGCCCTGCGCGAGGTTCGTGTGGCCCTGTTGGAGGCAGACGTATCGCTGCCCGTGGCACGCGACTTCGTCAAAGCGGTGCAGGAACAGGCGACCGGTCAAGCCGTTACCAAATCCGTCACTCCCGGCCAACAGGTCGTCAAGATCGTGCACGACGCGCTGGTCGACACGCTCAAAGGCGAAGGCGAGCCCGGCGCTCTGAAAATCGACAGCCCCCCTGCCCCGATCCTGATGGTCGGCCTGCAAGGTGGCGGTAAGACCACGACGACTGCCAAGCTGGCAAAACGCCTGACCGAACGCGATGGCAAGCGCGTGCTGATGGCCTCGCTCGACGTGAACCGCCCCGCGGCCATGGAACAGCTCGCCATTCTTGGCGCGCAGATTGGCGTCGACACGTTGCCAATTGTAAAGGGCGAAGACCCCGTTGCCATCGCCAAACGAGCGAAGACCCAAGCCAGCATGGGCGGCTACGACGTCTACATGCTCGACACCGCCGGTCGCCTCTCCATCGACGAAGAGTTGATGACACAGGTCGAACAAGTCCGCGACGTGGCGACCCCGCGCGAAACAATCCTCGTGGTGGACGGTCTGACCGGTCAGGACGCGGTGAACACGGCACAAAACTTTGACGACCGCATCGGCATCTCGGGCGTGGTTCTGACCCGGATGGACGGCGACGGCCGCGGCGGTGCCGCCCTGTCGATGCGCGCTGTCACCGGCAAGCCCATCAAGTTCGTGGGCCTGGGCGAAAAGATGGACGCGCTCGAAACCTTCGAGCCGGAACGCATCGCGGGCCGCATCCTCGGCATGGGCGACATCGTCAGCCTTGTCGAAAAGGCGCAGGAAACCATCGAGGCCGAACAGGCCGAGAAGATGATGAAGCGCATGGCCAAGGGTCAGTTCAACATGAACGACCTAAAGATGCAGCTTGAACAGATGATCAAGATGGGCGGCATGGAAGGCATGATGGGCATGATGCCCGGCATGGGTAAAATGGCCAAACAGGTGCAGGACGCGGGCTTCGACGACAAGATCCTCAAGCAGCAGATCGCCATGATCCAGTCCATGACCAAGAAAGAGCGCGCCGCGCCGCAAATCCTGCAGGCCAGCCGCAAGAAGCGCATCGCCGCAGGCTCGGGCATGCAGGTTTCTGACCTCAACAAGCTGCTCAAGATGCACCGCCAGATGTCGGACATGATGAAAAAGCTCGGCAAGGGCAAAGGCGGCATGATGAAGAAAGCCATGCAGGCCATGATGGGCAAAGGCGGCATGCCCGACATGGGCAACATGGATCAGGCCCAGCTTGAAGCCGCAGCCAAACAGCTTGGCGGCAAGATGCCCGGCGGTCTGCCGGGCCTTGGCGGCGGTATGCCCCTGCCCCCTGGCCTGAGCGGGTTCGGCAAGAAGAAATGATAACCGCCCTGATCACATATGTGATCGACCCCCAAAAGGTCGATGCGTTCGAGGTCTACGCGAAAGCATGGATTCACCTCGTGAACCGCATGGGCGGCACGCATCACGGCTATTTCCTGCCCTCCGAAGGGGCCAATAACAAAGCGTGGGCGATGTTCTCGTTCCCATCACTGGCTGCCTACGAAACATATCGCACCGAAATGGCGCAGGACGGTGAGTGCCAACGCGCCTACAAACACGCGCAAGACACCGGCTGCATCGTCAGCTTTGACCGCACCTTCACCCGCCCCGTCCTTGACGGCGCAACGGTCGAGGAACTGGGCCTATGATCCCGACCGTCACCACAGACCGGCTGATCCTGCGCGGCGCGCGGCGCGATGATTTCGACGCGTTCGCGGACATGCTCGCCTCGGACCGCGCCGTGTTCATGGGTGGCCCCTTTGACCGCGCAGCCGCGTGGCGGCTCTTTGTCATGAACCTTGCCAGCTGGCCGCTCGACGGCTTTGGCGTGTGGATGATCACCGACCGCACAACCGGCGCCTTCGTGGGCGATGTCGGCATCTCGCATCCCGACCGTTTCCCCGAACCGGAACTCGGCTGGACCCTGACAGGCGCGGCGGAAGGCAAAGGGTTTGCAACCGAAGCGGCCCGCGCCGCCCTTGACTGGTACTGGGCCAACACCGACGCGCAAAGCGTCGTCAGCTACATCACGCCGGGCAACACCCGCTCCGAAGCGCTCGCAACTAAACTCGGCGCAACCCATGACCCGGATGCCCCCCTGCCCGACGGCGAAACGGCAGAGGAAACGGCAGTCTTCCGTCACCGGAGGGACGCATGATCACCCTCACGGGCACCCCGACCCTCAGAACCGAACGACTAACCCTGCGTGCCCCGCAACCACAGGACGCGCCGACCTTTATCGAGTTCTACAAGACCGACCGTGCCCAGTTCGTAGGCGGGCCCAAGGATGACCGCCGTGGGTGGGATTTCTTCTGCACGGAAATCGGCCATTGGGTGATGAACGGCTTTGGCATGTTTGTTGTGACCTATCACGATGACGATACGCCCCTCGGGATCGTGGGCCACTGGTATCCGAACACATGGCCGGAAAAGGAAGTCGGCTGGGTCCTCTTCGACGCCAAGTATGAAGGCAAAGGCATCGCATTCGAAGCCGCAACCGCTTGCATCAACCATGCGTGGCACAAACTAAAATGGGACACCATCGTCAGCTACATCGCCCACGGTAACGACGCATCGGTGGCCCTAGCAGAACGTCTGGGCGCTGTGCGCGATGACAAAGCCGAAGAGCCGGGCAAAGAGGCTTACGTCTACCGCCACCCGAGACCCGCGGCATGACAGTCACCTTCTCCGCCCCCGAACTCCAGACCGAACGCTTGGTCCTGCGCGCGCCGAACCTGTCGGATTTTGACGCTTTGGCGGCCTTCTACGCATCCCCCCGCGCCAGTTTTGTCGGTGGACCGCTCAGCCGTGAACTCAGCTGGCGCTCGCTCGCGCTGGAAGCGGGACATTGGGTGCTGCGCGGCTTTGGCCGCTGGACCGTGGTCGAGAAGGAGACAAATGCACCCGTCGGTATCGTCGGTCTCTGGCATCCAGAAGGCTTCCCAGAGCAGGAACTGGGCTGGGATCTGTTCGACGGTGCGACAGGCAAAGGCTACGCGACCGAAGCCGGGCGCGCGGCGCGCGACTATGCCTATGGCACGCTTGGCTGGACAACGCTCATCAGCCTGATCGCCGTGGGCAACGACGGCTCACGCCGCGTGGCCGAACGGCTTGGTGCAAGCTACGACCGTGATTTCACGCATGAGCGTTTTGGTGACATGCAAGTGTGGCGCCACCCGGGGCCGGAGGCGTGCGCATGACCTTTCCCTGCGAAACCCCACGCACCGGCGCGGCCTCTTTGTTTGCAATCGCGCTGCAAGGCCACCTCCCAACCCTTGCGACAGATCGGCTGCTGCTGCGCGCCCCCCGCGTCACTGATTTCGACACCTATGCCCAAATCGCCTGTACCGAGCGGGGCAAGCACCTCGGCGGCCCGATGAGCCGCGAAGACGCGTGGCTCGACTTCTCCCAGATGACGTCCACCTGGCTCCTGCACGGTCACGGGCTGTGGACCATCGGCTACGGGGGCGACATCGCCGGCTTTGTCGTGCTTGGCTATGAGCCCGGCGATCAGGAACCCGAACTGGGCTTCATGCTGACGGAAAAAGTCGAGGGCATGGGCATCGGTTTTGAAGCAGCCCAAGCCGCCCTCACCCATGCTTTCGATACACTCGGCTGGTCCACACTGGTCAGCTACATCGATCCGGCTAACGCGCGCTCCATCAAACTGGCCCAACGCCTTGGCGGCTTGCCCGACGGTGAGATCACCGAAGACGGCGAAACGACGCTAATATATCGATATCTGCTGGAGGTGATGTGATGTCCCACACCGCCATCCCCACCCTCGAAACACAGCGCCTTGTCCTGCGCGGCCCGCAGCCCGAGGATTACCCGAACTTCAAAGCCACCTTCGCTTCCTACCGCTCCCGCTTCATGGGTGGTCCGCTCAATCCGTACGAGGCGTGGATGCTCTACGCCGCCGAGATCGGTCACTGGGACATCCGCGGCTTTGGCATGTGGATGATCCACGACAAGGGCAGCGATGACACCTACGGCATGGCGGGTGGCTGGCAGCCAGCAGGCTGGCCGGAACGCGAGATTGCCTGGATCATCTGGCCGGACAAGGCGGGCAAGGGTTACGCGCTCGAAGCCACCCATGCGGTGCGCGCGCACTACTACGCGAACGGATGGGACGGGGCAGTCAGCTATCTCGACCCGATGAACCTCGACAGCATCCGGCTGGCCGAGCGGCTTGGTGCGACCAAGGACAAGACGGCGCAAACCATCGACGGCTCCGACGCCGTCTACCGCCATCCCTCGCCCGCAGCGCTTGATGGTACGCAACTCGCGCATGGGATCGAAATGGAAATCGGCCACTACGCGGACCCGATGTTCAAGCCGAAAGGATGGGCACTTGATTAACGAAACCTTACACCACCTTCGCGGTGGGGGTGCACAGGGGGTGTACGGATGGTGCACCGGGGGTGACACCCTGTTTGTCGGCCATTTTAGGCCGGGAAAGGACCGCTCATGACCGATGCAATCACCCGCGCCGCCGAGGTGCTGGCCGAACACCGCGCCAGCATCGACCGACTTGATGCCATCCTCGTCTACACCTTGGGCGAGCGGTTCAAACACACGCAGGCCGTGGGGAAACTCAAGGCCACACACGACCTTCCGCCCTCCGATCCCACGCGCGAAGCCGCGCAGATCGCTCGGCTCGAAGATTTGGCAAACCGGGCCGATCTGGACCCCGAATTCGCCAAGAAGTTCCTGAACTTCATCATCGCTGAAGTCATTCAGCACCATAAGAAAGCTCAAGAATAACAGGCACATGTCTGCTACCGCCATTAAAGGAGAAACAAACAATGGCCATGAAAATCCGTCTTGCCCGTGGTGGCTCGAAAAAGCGTCCCTTCTACCGCATCGTGGCTGCTGACAGCCGCATGCCACGCGATGGCCGCTACATCGAAAAGTTGGGCACCTATAACCCGCTGCTGCCCAAAGACAGCGAAGAGCGCGTGAAAATGAACATGGAACGCGTTCAGTACTGGCTGGGTGAGGGCGCACAGCCCACCGACCGCATCAGCCGTATGCTGGAAGCCGCAGGCGTGCTCGAGAAAAAAGAGCGCAACAACCCCAACAAGGGTGAGCCCGGCGCCAAAGCCAAAGAGCGCGCAGAAGAGAAAGCCGCCAAGGCTGCCGAGGCTGCTGAAACGCCTGCAGAAGAAGCACCTGCTGAAGAAGCGGCTGCAGAAGAAACAGCTGAGTAATCAGGGGTCTGGCCCGTGGACACATTTCCAGATGAGTTTCGCGACCAGCTTCAGAACCTGATGGCGTGGCGGCGTGATGTGCGCCGCTTCCGCACCGATCCCGTGGACGAGGCAGTGCTGATGCGCTGCCTCGACACATTTCGGCTGGCCCCCTCGGTGGGCCTGTCCGAACCCTGGCGCATCATCCGCGTACAAAGCGATATGGCGCGCGCCGCAGCGCACGAAAACTACAAGGCCGCCAACGCCCAGGCCCTCGCCGGGTATGACGGCGATCAGGCCGCCAGCTACAGCCAGCTTAAGTTGTCCGGCATGGCCGACGCCCCTGAACACCTCGCGATTTTCTGCGACGACAGCACGGAACAAGGCCACGGCCTTGGCGCTGCCACCATGCCCGAAATGCGGCGTTATTCCGTGGTTGGGGCCGTCACACTCATGTGGC